>NZ_JCAHMZ010000005.1:0-29746 GCF_059414925.1 Cedecea sp. B1(4)
CGCTTTCCTCTTTCAGAGTCAATCCTTAATTTCAGGATTTTTCACTCTCATCGCCGCCGTTACTCTGTGATGTTGTTCACATGTTCCGTGTCGATGGAGGCGCATTATAGGGAGTTCTCCCGGCGCTGCAACACTAAAATGACAGAAAAATGACTGACTGCTGCATTCCACAGCAAAACCCCGCCTTATACCCTTTTGCACACAGACTTATCCACAATCCGGATTTGAACTTAAAATTCGCGAGCGCGACGCAAACGTTTTCGCTACAATGCACCGCGATAAAATGGACACCCCCGATGGGGGCGTTAGCTGAGTTTTCGTCTCTTCTTTTCCTTAATTTCCCTTTTCTGCGCCGCCAGAACTAAGGTGAAGACTAAAATTCAGCTAACGCTCTTCTATATGCGAACCAAAGCCAAGGGATAAAACCATGTCACAACGTCGTCCTGTACGCCGCGCACTGCTCAGTGTTTCTGACAAAGCCGGTATCGTCGAATTCGCTCAGGCCCTCTCCCAACGTGGAGTGGAGCTGCTGTCCACCGGCGGAACCGCCCGCCTGCTGGCAGAAGCAAACCTGCCGGTAACCGAAGTCTCCGACTACACCGGTTTCCCGGAGATGATGGACGGACGCGTCAAAACGCTGCACCCGAAAGTTCACGGCGGCATTCTGGGCCGTCGCGGTCAGGACGACGCCATCATGGCGGAGCACGCCATCTCTCCTATTGATATGGTCGTCGTTAACCTTTATCCATTTGCCCAGACCGTTGCCCGCGAAGGATGCTCTTTAGAAGATGCGGTTGAGAACATCGATATTGGCGGGCCAACCATGGTTCGCTCCGCAGCCAAGAACCATAAAGATGTGGCGATCGTAGTAAAGAGCAGCGACTACCAGGCGATCGTTGCCGAGCTGGACGCGAACGAAGGATCCCTGACGCTGGAAACCCGTTTCGATCTGGCGATCAAAGCATTCGAACACACTGCGGCCTACGACAGTATGATCGCTAACTACTTCGGTAGCCTGGTCCCGGCCTATCACGGCGAAAGCAAAGATCCTGCCGGGCGATTCCCACGCACGCTGAACCTGAACTTCATTAAGAAGCAGGATATGCGTTATGGCGAAAACAGCCACCAGCAGGCCGCCTTCTATATAGAAGAAGAAATCAAAGAAGCATCCGTGGCAACCGCTGCCCAAGTTCAGGGCAAAGCACTCTCCTATAACAACATCGCGGATACCGATGCGGCGCTGGAATGCGTGAAAGAGTTCGACGAACCAGCCTGCGTTATCGTTAAACACGCCAACCCTTGCGGCGTGGCCGTCAGCGGTTCCGTACTCGAAGCCTACAACCTGGCTTATAAAACCGATCCAACCTCTGCCTTCGGCGGCATCATCGCTTTCAACCGTGAGCTGGATGCAGAAACCGCACAGGCCATTATTTCTCGCCAGTTCGTCGAGGTCATTATCGCCCCTTCCGCTAGCGAAGAAGCGCTGAAGATCACCGCGGCCAAACAGAACGTTCGCGTCCTGGTTTGCGGCCAGTGGCAGAAACGCACGGCTGGCCTCGATTTCAAACGCGTCAATGGCGGCCTACTGGTTCAGGATCGTGATTTAGGTATGGTGACAGCAGGCGATCTGCGCGTAGTGACTAAACGTCAGCCGACCGAGCAAGAACTGCATGACGCGCTGTTCTGCTGGAAAGTGGCGAAGTTCGTTAAATCCAACGCCATTGTTTATGCCCGTGACAATATGACCATCGGCATAGGCGCAGGCCAGATGAGCCGCGTCTACTCCGCAAAAATTGCCGGTATCAAAGCCAGCGATGAAGGCCTGGAAGTAAAAGGTTCTGCTATGGCTTCTGATGCTTTCTTCCCGTTCCGCGATGGGATTGATGCCGCCGCCGAAGCTGGCGTGAGCTGTGTGATCCAGCCGGGCGGTTCTATTCGTGATGATGAAGTCATTGCCGCCGCCGACGAGCATGGGATCGCAATGATCTTCACCGATATGCGCCACTTCCGCCATTAATTACCGGAGCGTTTATAGATGAAAGTTTTAGTTATTGGTAATGGCGGGCGCGAGCATGCGCTGGCCTGGAAAGCGGCTCAGTCCCCTTTAGTACGTACTGTATTTGTTGCACCAGGTAACGCAGGTACCGCGCTGGAGCCAGCGCTGCAGAACGTTGCTATCAGCGCGACAGATATTCCAGCTTTGCTTAGCTTTGCGCAGAACGAAAACATCGACTTAACCATCGTCGGCCCGGAAGCGCCGCTGGTGATTGGCGTGGTGGATGCCTTCCGCGCCGCTGGCCTGAAAATCTTCGGGCCTACCGAAGGGGCTGCACAGCTGGAAGGCTCGAAGGCTTTTACCAAAGACTTCCTGGCTCGCCACAACATCCCGACGGCGGAATACCAAAACTTTACCGAAGTTGAGCCTGCGCTGGCTTACCTCCGCGAGAAAGGCGCGCCCATCGTAATTAAGGCCGACGGCCTGGCCGCGGGTAAAGGCGTTATTGTGGCGATGACGCTGGAAGAAGCGGAAGCTGCCGTCAATGACATGCTGGCGGGGAACGCGTTTGGCGATGCAGGCCACCGCATTGTTATTGAAGAGTTCCTCGATGGCGAAGAAGCCAGCTTTATTGTGATGGTAGATGGCGAGCATGTTCTGCCGATGGCCACCAGCCAGGATCATAAACGCGTTGGCGACGGCGATACTGGCCCGAACACCGGCGGTATGGGCGCTTACTCTCCCGCTCCGGTTGTGACTGACGAAGTGCATCAGCGCACCATGGAACGCGTGATTTGGCCAACCGTGCGCGGTATGGCTGCCGAAGGGAATACCTACACGGGCTTCCTGTATGCCGGGTTGATGATCGACAAGCAGGGTAACCCGAAGGTGATTGAGTTCAACTGCCGCTTCGGCGATCCGGAAACTCAGCCCATCATGCTGCGTATGCAGTCAGATCTGGTCGAGCTGTGCCTCGCCGCCTGTGACGGCAAACTGGATGAGAAAGACTCCAAGTGGGACGAACGTCCGGCCCTAGGCATCGTGCTGGCGGCGGGCGGTTATCCGGCCGACTATCGTAACGGCGACGTTATCCACGGTCTGCCACTGGAAGAAGTAGCCGACGGCAAGGTTTTCCACGCCGGGACTAAGCTCAGCGAAGATGACCGTGTGCTCACCAACGGCGGGCGCGTATTATGCGTGACTGCGTTGGGCGAAACGGTAGCCAAAGCGCAACAGCGCGCGCTGGAGCTGAAAAAAGAGATTCATTGGGAAGGCAGTTTCAGCCGCTCGGATATCGGTTATCGTGCCATTGCGCGTGAAAACGCGAAGTAATCTCGACAGTACACACTAAACCGCCCGCGTGGCGGTTTTTTTATACCTAGAAATCGCCAGGCTTAGGCTGCCAACTGCAGAAGTTCTGGTTCGCCACCAGCAGCAGCTGTGAACCTTCCGGGGCTTCAAGCCAGGCAATACTGACGTCAAGGGAGGAGTTGCTCTGACGGCGCGCTATATGGCTCAGGGAGGCGCTATCAAGCTTTGGCGATAATGTTTCGCCTTCGCAGGTCGTTACCGTGCCGTTCTGGTGCCAACGCCCCTGGCGCAGCACAACGTGGCCGATGCGCAGCGCTTCGCTAGTCTCACGAATACGATTGGCGTTGAACTGGTACAAAGCCACCTGATCGTTAGAAAGCTGCTGCTTCTGGCTATTCACTTCCCGCTGCATAAAGCTCAGGTCGCCGTGGTCGTCAAAGCGGACTTTGACATGCTCCGGCTGCTTGCCCTGAATATTGAGTTCGATAAAGGTCAGTTTGTCGCCCTGCCAGCGGTATTCCCCGGTGGTGGTGGCGCCGTGCTGCCACGGGCTAAACGCGGTAAGGATATGGGTAGATTCATCGGCGTTGTCTTTTCGCCAGATGCGCACCACGCCCTGGTCGGCAACATAGCCGGTAGCGGTAAAAGGAGGGAGTTTGTTACTGCTGCATGCCGTGAGCACCAGAACACCCGCCAGCGCCAGCAGCGGACGCCAGACGGACAAAAGGGGCGTAAACGCCCCTCTGTTAAAACTGTTCACTGACACGCGTTAACTTACTTAACCGCGTCTTTCAGTGCTTTACCAGAAACAAATGCCGGCACGTTAGCAGCAGCAATTTTGATTTCTTTACCGGTCTGCGGGTTGCGGCCAGTGCGCTCAGCACGGTGGTTCACTTTGAAGGTACCGAAACCAACCAGTTGTACAGCATCACCTTCTTTCAGAGACTCAGTAATTGCAGCCAGAGTGGATTCCAGAGCAGCTTTAGCCTGTGCTTTAGACAGGTCAGCCTTGTCAGCAATTACATCAATCAGTTGAGTCTTGTTCATAAGTTATCCTTACAATGTGTTTATCGCTTGCTAAGCATCGAGTGCGACGGAAATGCCTAAAAAGCACTCTCCTGCATACACGCACCGATAGCCACTTTTATTCGCCCCACAAATGTAGACCAGACGGGGGGTTAATTGGAAGCCTCCAGGGAGGACAAATCAGACTGTATGTCACGTTTTACTGTCTTACTGCTGCAAATTTATACCGATATTACTGATGCCGGCCTCACGGAGGTCAGCACGAAGCCCTTTAATGAGCTCAATATCGCGTTCTTCGCAGTCCGCCAGCAGCCGGAAAATCTCCCACTGAATGTCCCATTCTTCTTCTACCGCCGGGTTTGCTCTCAACTCCTCGTCGGTCATTTCACGACCGGCCTGAGTCATTTCCAGCATCGCCACCGAAGTGATTGAACATTTACTGACTTCGATTGCGTGCTCCAGCGTTTCACCCGAGAGACGCGAGTGAATAAGCTCACTCAACGCCACGCACGCGTCAATCGCCGGATAGACACCGTAAATATCATAGTCGTCAGCCGCGGGAATTGCCTCTTCAAGTTTCTCTAACTGACTATCAAAGTTCACTTTGGCGTCTTTCACCGTTTGGGTTTCCCAAACCAGGTCCAGGATCTTGCGATAAAGCTGAGGATCGCCAAAGCCAGTTTGCTGGCAAAACATGGCGTAGTTCGGGTACATACGCTCGCACAAAGAAGCCATAAAGGTGACGTGCTGCCAGCTTTCCAGCTTCTCCAGGCGTAAATGAATAGGGTTCTGTAACATGACGATGTCTCAAAGACGGAAAATTAGCGGCAGTTTACCTGAATCACCTGCCGATTGCTTGCAGGCGCTTAAAAGCCGGGCGCCCGGATGCAACGGCATCGGCCCAACGGGTTGGCTCCGGCAAACGGTAGCCGGCCATGCAACGCTCCACCCACTTTAATGCGCCGTCGAGGCTTATGCGGTGCCCGGTAGAAATAAACAAAGGATTACAGCGTTTTTTACTGCGCCAGACCCAGGCCAGCTGCTCGCCTTTGTCCATCAACGGCGCACGAGCGTCGGGCTCGTCCCCCAGCGGTTCAAACTTCCCGCACAGCCGCTTTTTCGCCACGCCAATCGTCGGCACATCCACCAGCAGCCCAAAATGGCTGGCAACCCCTAAACGACGGGGATGCGAGATGCCGTGTCCGTCCACAAACACCAAATCGGGCTTCTGCGAAAGCATCCCCCACGCCTCAAGCAGCGCGGGATATTCGCGGAAGGATAAAAAGCCGGGAATATAAGGCATGGTGGTGGCAATTCTTGCCACCTGATATTCAACCAACTCAAGAGACGGGTAGCTCAACAAAACGATGGCCGCGCGGGTGACGTCTCCGCCTTGTTCAAATCCCACATCGGCCCCGGCGATCAACCGCGGCGGATCCTGCTCAAGGCGATCTTCTCGGATCACCTTTGAGGCCAGATCCAGCTGTTGCTCTCGCAGTAAGGTGAGATCCATCTCTTGCCACCTTAAGCCCGGTGGTATTGCGCGGACAGGCGATGCACAGCTTCCACAAAGACGCCAGCATGCTCTGGCGGAACGTCCTGGTGAATACCATGCCCAAGGTTGAAGACGTGCCCTTCTCCCTGCCCGAAACCAGCCAAAATGGTGGCAACTTCTTCTTCGATACGTGCAGGCTGAGCGTAAAGCATGGAGGGGTCCATGTTGCCCTGCAGCGCGACTTTATGGCCTACGCGACGACGTGCATCTGCAATGTCCGTTGTCCAATCGAGGCCCAGTGCGTCGCAGCCGGTTTCCGCCATCGCTTCAAGCCACTGCCCGCCGCCTTTGGTGAACAGCGTCACCGGTACACGGCGGCCATCGTTTTCACGCAGCAGGCCATCGACAATTTTGTGCATGTAGTAGAGCGAGAATTCTTTGTAATCTCGCCCGCTCAGCACGCCACCCCAGGTGTCAAAGATCATTACCGACTGCGCGCCCGCACGAATTTGCGCATTCAGGTACAGCGTCACGCTCTGCGCCAGCTTATCCAGCAGCAGGTGCAGCGCTTTCGGGTCGGCAAACATCATTTTCTTAATCACGGTGAAGGCTTTGCTGCTGCCGCCTTCCACCATATAAGTGGCCAGCGTCCACGGGCTGCCGGAGAAGCCAATCAGCGGCACTTCGCCCTTCAGTTCACGGCGAATGGTGCGCACCGCGTTCATCACGTATGCCAGCTCGCCTTCCGGATCGGGAATCGGCAGCTTTTGAACGTCGGCCAGGCTTTGAATCGGGGAGCTAAAGCGCGGGCCTTCCCCCGCTTCAAAGTACAGCCCAAGCCCCATCGCATCCGGGATGGTCAGAATGTCCGAAAAGAGGATCGCCGCATCCAGCGCGTAACGGCGCAATGGTTGCAGAGTGACTTCGCAGGCCAACTCGGCGTTTTTGCACAGCGACATAAAGTCACCCGCCTGAGCGCGCGTCGCCTTATATTCCGGTAGATAACGCCCTGCCTGGCGCATCATCCACACCGGGGTGACATCTACCGGCAAGCGCTGCAGAGCGCGCAGGTAACGATCGTTCTTCAGTTCAGTCATGTTTACCTTTCCTTTAGCTGTATCGCCGCAGTCTATCATTCATAGTCCGCGCGACACAGGGCGACGGTATCTTCAATTAAGCGGCGCGCCACGGTGCCCGGCGGCGGTAACAGCGGCAGTTGGTCATAGCGATACCAGCCCGCATCCAGCAGTTCTTTCGGGTCAATATTGATTTCACCGCTGTGATAATCCGCCATAAATGCGGTCATCAGCGACTGCGGGAACGGCCAGGGCTGGGAAGTCACGTAGCGCAGGTTTTTCACCTGAATGCTGCTCTCTTCCATGACTTCGCGAGCCACCGCCTGCTCCAGCGTTTCGCCCACTTCGACAAACCCGGCCAGCACGGTGTAGACGCCGTTGCGGTGGCGCGTGTGCTGAGCCAGCAAGATATGATCATCCTTACGAATAGCGACAATAATGCAGGGGGCAATTTGCGGGTAATAGCGTTCCCGGCAGTGCCCGCAGAGCATTGCCCATTCGCTTTTGCTGAAGTGCATTTCATGGCCGCAGTAACCGCAATACTTATGCGAGCGATAAAACTCAGCCAGTTGAACGCCTCGTCCGGCCAGTTGGAACAGGCCCACATCGCGATCAAGGAGCTGACGCAGCGAGCCCATATCCGAGCGGCGGTTTTCACGAATCAGCCAGACGGGCTCACCTTCCCACTCACCGATATCCAGGGCACGGCTGCCTACGAGTTGAAATTCTTCCGCGCTGCCGTGAGGTAAGTCACCCTGCGGCAACCATATTTTTTGCTCATGGCTGACTATCCACCAACCATGATCTAAGTTTTGAATAACACGTTCCATAACCTGGTGCACATCCCCGTGTTCACTGATATAAACAATTAGTTTTTACTTTTTTGGGTTAGTTTGCGTTCAATCTTTTAACTCACGGAGTCTCAATCATGCTGAACCAGTTAGCCAATCTGACTGAGCGCGTTGGTGGTAGTAATGAGTTAGTTGACCATTGGCTGCAGGCCCGTAAGCACCTGCTGGTCGCCTATTACAACATGGTCGGGATCAAGCCTAACAAGGAATCGCACACCGCGCTCGACGAAAAAGCGTTAGACAATTTTTGCCACGGCCTGGTGGATTACCTCTCTTCCGGTCATTTCAGTATCTACGAGCGAATCATCAGCAACCTGGAAGGCAGCAGCCCGCTGCTAAGCGCAGCCCAGCTCTACCCTCAGTTGGAAGCCAACACCCAGCAAATCATGGACCTCTACGATTCCCATCTGGAAAACGCCATCGACCGCGACAGCTGGGTCGAGTTTCAGCAGGCGCTGTCAGAGATTGGCGAATGCCTGGAGTCCCGCTTCACCCTTGAAGATAAACTAGTCCTCCTGGCTATTGATAACAACCTCGACGGCAGCGCCAGCGATCCTGCCGGGCTGGCAAGTCCAGCTTGAGTTGTTAGCTATTAACGAGTAATTTACAACTTTCCCACCGCAAGGTGGGATCATTCTTGTCGGAGTGCCGAGTGCGTTAAGCACCGGCTGAGACCGTTAATTCGGGATCCGCGGAACCTGATCAGGTTAGAACCTGCGAAGGGAACAAGAGTAATTCTATCTTTGGGTACACCCGTTCTCGGGCGGCCCATATCCATTACTCCTTCCGTTGTCCTGACAAGCCATATCCTGACTAAACCTGGAATGTGCTATGTCTGCATCTGAAAACAAACCAGGCCGCCGCGAACAACGCGCCGCCGCCCAACACTTTATCAATACGCTTGAAGGCACCGCCTTCCCTAACTCCCGACGCATCTATCTGACCGGGTCACGTGAAGATATACGTATCCCGATGCGCGAAATCCAGCTCAGCCCAACGCTCACCGGCAGGAGCAAAGATGCCCCGCAATATCAGCCGAACGACGCGGTTCCCGTCTACGATACCTCCGGCCCCTATGGCGATCCCGACATCGCCATAAACGTGTTAAATGGGCTAAATCCCCTACGCAGCGCCTGGATTGCCGACCGGCGTGACAGCGAAGCACTGGATGAACGCAGCTCCGCTTACACAAAAGCGCGTCTTGCCGACGACGGCCTGGACGAATTACGCTTTGAAACTCGGTCCAAACCTCGCCGGGCAATAGCCGGACAGTGTGTCACCCAGTTACATTACGCCCGCAAAGGCCTTGTCACCCCAGAGATGGAATTCATCGCCATTCGCGAAAATATGGGGCGCGAGCGTATTCGTGATGCCGTCCTGCGCCACCAGCATCCCGGCGAAGGGTTTGGGGCCCGCCTGCCGGAAAACATCACGCCGGAGTTTGTCCGCGATGAAGTCGCCGCCGGGCGAGCGATTATTCCTGCCAATATCAACCACCCGGAATCAGAGCCGATGATTATCGGCCGCAATTTCCTGGTAAAGGTCAATGCCAATATCGGCAACTCGGCAGTCACGTCTTCTATTGAAGAGGAGGTGGAGAAGCTGGTGTGGGCCACTCGCTGGGGGGCAGACACGGTGATGGACCTCTCCACCGGCCGCTACATTCATGAAACGCGGGAATGGATCCTGCGCAACAGCCCGGTGCCCATCGGCACGGTGCCCATCTACCAGGCGCTGGAGAAGGCGAACGGTATCGCCGAAGACCTGAGCTGGGAGATGTTCCGCGACACGCTGCTGGAGCAGGCAGAGCAAGGCGTGGATTACTTCACCATTCACGCCGGAGTGCTGCTTCGCTACGTCCCGATGACCGCGCAGCGCCTGACTGGGATCGTGTCGCGCGGCGGATCGATTATGGCGAAGTGGTGCCTGTCCCATCATCAGGAAAACTTCCTGTATCAGAACTTCCGTGAAATCTGCGAAATTTGCGCCGCCTATGATGTTTCCCTTTCCCTGGGCGATGGCTTACGCCCCGGTTCCATTCAGGATGCCAACGACGAAGCACAGTTTGCCGAACTGCATACGCTGGGCGAGTTGACCAAAATTGCCTGGGAGTACGACGTCCAGGTGATGATTGAAGGCCCGGGGCATGTGCCGATGCAGATGATTCGCCGCAACATGACCGAAGAACTGGAGCATTGTCACGAAGCGCCTTTCTATACCCTTGGCCCGCTCACAACCGATATCGCACCGGGCTATGACCACTTCACCTCCGGCATTGGTGCCGCCATGATGGGCTGGTTTGGCTGCGCGATGCTTTGCTACGTCACCCCGAAGGAGCACCTCGGCCTGCCGAACAAAGAGGATGTTAAGCAGGGACTAATTACCTACAAAATTGCCGCTCACGCCGCGGACCTGGCCAAAGGGCATCCCGGCGCACAAATACGCGACAACGCGATGTCCAAAGCACGCTTTGAATTCCGCTGGGAAGATCAATTCAACCTGGCGCTCGACCCGTTCACCGCCCGCGCTTACCACGATGAAACGTTGCCGCAGGAATCCGGCAAAGTCGCGCATTTCTGTTCCATGTGCGGCCCTAAGTTTTGCTCCATGAAAATCACCCAGGAAGTGCGCGATTACGCCGCAAAACAGGCGAGAGATGCTGGCATGGAAGATATGTCCCAGCACTTTCGCGCCCGGGGCGGCGAAATTTATCTCAGACAAGAGGAAGCATAATGTCCAGACTCACTTTCCCTGCCACCTCCCGCCGACTGGGCCTTTATCCGGTCGTCGACAGCGTGGAATGGATCGAACGTCTCCTCGGGGCAGGCGTCAAGACCATCCAGCTCCGCATTAAAGACAAACGCGATGCCGACGTTGAAGCCGACGTCATCGCAGCCATTGCGCTGGGCGAACGCTACAACGCTCGCTTGTTCATTAACGATTACTGGCGACTGGCCATCAAACACGGTGCCTACGGCGTACACCTCGGCCAGGAAGATATGGATGTCGCCAACCTGGCGGCGATAAGCGAAGCCGGACTGCGTCTGGGGCTTTCAACCCACGACAACATGGAAATGGATCGCGCCTTAAGCGCAAACCCGTCCTACATCGCGCTGGGCCATGTCTTCCCTACCCAAACTAAGCAGATGCCCTCTTCCCCTCAAGGGCTGAATAAGCTGGCAGAACATATTCAGACGCTGGGTGATTACTCCACCGTTGCCATCGGCGGAATAAGCATCGATCGCGTACCTGCCGTCTTAGCCACCGGCGTGGGCAGCGTCGCCGTCGTCAGCGCCATTACGCAGGCACCCGACTGGCGCATCGCCACGGCGAAGCTACTCGACCTGGCAGGCACTGGCGATGAATGACGCGGATTTTATGCGCTATAGCCGCCAGCTACTGCTGGAAGACGTGGCGATTGAAGGGCAGGAAAAACTGCTGTCCAGCACGGCGCTGGTCGTCGGTCTGGGCGGCTTAGGTTCACCTGCCGCGCTGTATCTCGCCGCCGCTGGCGTAGGCAAGCTTATCGTAGCGGACGATGACAGGGTGCATATCAGCAATCTCCAGCGCCAGATCCTGTTCACCTCAGAAGATATTGAGCGCCCGAAATCTTCCGCAGCCCACCAGCATCTGCAGCGCCTGAACCCAGGAGTGAAAATTGTTCCGCTGGCAGAAAGGCTAACGGGGGCTTCGCTGACAGAAGCCGTGCGCGAGGCCGACGTGGTGCTGGACTGCAGCGACAATATGGCAACCCGCCAGGCGGTAAACGCCGCCTGCGTGGCCGGGAATACGCCACTTATCACCGCCAGCGCCGTCGGTTTTGGCGGCCAGATGATGGTCCTGACACCGCCCTGGGAACATGGCTGCTACCGCTGCGTCTGGCCTGACGAGAGTGAACCCGAACGCAACTGCCGCACCTCCGGCGTCATCGGCCCGGTCGTGGGCGTGATGGGTACTCTTCAGGCGCTGGAGGCCATTAAATTACTTACCGGCATGACGCCTGCTGCTGGCGCTTTGCGCCTGTTTGACGCCCGGCAACATAGCTGGCGCACTCTGGCGATGCAAAAATCAGCCACCTGCCCGGTCTGCGGAGGTCGCGATGCGCATTCAGTTTAACGATGAATATCTGGAATGTACGGCCGGTCTGACGCTCGCAGCCCTTCTGGCCCAGCTTGATCAGGGCAAAGTTGGCGCAGCACTGGCCGTTAATCAAACTATCATCCCGCGTGAACAGTGGAGCAATTATCTGCTGCGCGAGGGCGATACCATTCTGCTGTTTCAGGCAATTGCCGGGGGCTGACATGTTACAGATTGCCGATAAAACCTTTTCCTCCCGCCTGTTCACCGGCACCGGAAAATTCTCCTCCAGCCAGATGATGATCGACGCGATTCGCGCTTCTGGCTCACAGCTTGTCACCATGGCGATGAAACGCGTGGATTTACGTGGCCATCGTGATGACATTCTTCAGCCACTGCAGCAGGCGGGCGTGCATCTGCTGCCCAATACTTCCGGGGCGAAAACGGCAGAAGAAGCTATTTTTGCAGCACAGCTTGCCCGCGAAGCGCTGGGAACGAACTGGGTTAAGCTGGAAATTCATCCTGACGCCCGCTATTTACTCCCGGACCCGATTGAAACGCTGAAGGCCGCCGACGCTTTGGTCAAACAGGGATTTGTGGTGCTGCCGTACTGCGGCGCCGATCCTGTGCTCTGCAAACGTCTGGAGGAAGCTGGCTGTGCGGCCGTGATGCCGCTCGGCGCGCCCATCGGCTCAAATCAGGGTCTGCAAACCCGCGCGCTGCTGGAAATCATCATTGAGCAATCCCGCGTGCCTGTTGTTGTCGATGCGGGGATCGGTGCACCAAGCCATGCAGCCGAAGCGTTAGAAATGGGGGCTTCTGCCGTGCTGGTCAATACCGCCATAGCGGTCGCCCGTGACCCGGTACAAATGGCGCAGGCGTTTCGTCTGGCCGTGGAAGCCGGAAGCCTTGCGGCACAGGCCGGGTTAGGCTCTCGCCACCAGCAGGCTCAGGCCACCAGCCCGCTGACCAGTTTCCTGCAGTTTAGCGAGGAGAATGCCTGATGGCAGAAACCTTTACCGACCGCTGGCGTCAGCTGGACTGGGACGATATCTCCCTCAAAATTAACGGTAAAACGGCGGCAGATGTCGAACACGCGATTAACGCCCCCCGCCTGACGCGAGAAGACTTGATGGCTTTGCTTTCCCCTGCCGCCAGTCGTTACCTGGAGCCTCTTGCTCAGCGGGCGCAGCAGCTTACGCGTCAGCGCTTCGGCAACACGGTCAGTTTTTACGTGCCGCTCTATCTCTCTAACCTGTGCGCCAACGACTGTACTTACTGCGGCTTTTCCATGAGCAACAAGCTTAAGCGCAAAACGCTGGATGAAGCGGAGATTGAGCGGGAATGCGCGGCTATCCGTGCGCTGGGGTTCGAACACCTTTTGCTGGTGACCGGCGAGCACCAGTCCAAAGTCGGCATGGATTATTTCCGCCAGCATCTGCCGGCTATCCGCAGCCGCTTTAGTTCACTGCACATGGAAGTCCAGCCGCTGGACGAGCATGAGTATGCCGAACTCAAAACCCTCGGGCTTGATGGCGTGATGGTGTACCAAGAAACCTATCACCCGGCGACCTACGCCCAGCACCACCTGAAAGGCAACAAGCAGGATTTCTTCTGGCGGCTGGAAACGCCCGACAGGCTGGGCCGTGCGGGTATCGATAAAATCGGCCTTGGCGCGTTGATTGGGCTGTCGGGCAGCTGGCGTACCGACTGTTTTATGGTGGCCGAACACCTGCTTTGGCTACAGCAGCGCTACTGGCAAAGCCGATATTCTGTCTCCTTCCCGCGCCTGCGCCCGTGCACCGGCGGCGTAGAACCAGCCTCCATCATGACTGAGCAGCAGTTGGTGCAGACGATCTGTGCGTTCCGCCTGCTTGCGCCGGACGTGGAATTGTCGCTTTCTACCCGAGAATCACCGTGGTTCCGCGACCACGTGATCCCATTGGCGATTAACAACGTCAGCGCGTTTTCGAAAACACAGCCCGGCGGCTATGCCGATAATCACCCGGAACTTGAGCAGTTTGCCCCACACGATGGCAGAACGCCTCAGGAAGTTGCTGCCGTGCTCCGTCAGTCAGGTTTGCAGCCGGTCTGGAAGGACTGGGATCACTTTCTGGGAAGAAACGCGCAGTCCTGATGTAACACACGGCAAGGGGATGGATAAGTTTCGGTGTTTACCGAAAGAACGTCGATCGGTCGTTGTCGCTTCTCTGCCGTTCAAATACTGTCCTCCGGTCAGTTCAGATATCTGACCGGAGCGGCAGCAAACGCTTCCTCACGCCGCTCCGCCTTCGCAACTGCCGTCTTGATTCTTCGATAAAAAGCAAAAATGTAACCGGTTTCAGTTTTCTGCGGTTTCTTTTGTGATACCTGACACACAATCGGGTTAAAGCGGTTGTTGCCGCCCCCTCTGCCGGATAAATATCTCTGTATCCTTCGGACATTGAGAGCGAACTATGAAAAATATCGTGTTGTGTTGTGCTGCAGGTATGTCGACCAGCATTCTGGTTCAACGTATGGTTGATGCCGCACAAAAGAAAGGCATCGAGGTCTCAATCAAGGCTGTGCCCGTGGCAGAGTTTAAAGAGAACATCGAACGCGCCGACATCGTTCTGCTTGGTCCGCAGGTGAAATATGAGCAGGCCAAACTTCAGGCCCTTGCCGATCCTCTGGGTAAAAAAGTCGCCGTTATCGACATGATGGATTACGGTTTGATGAAAGGCGACGTGGTGCTTGATAAAGCCCTGAAAATGATGGAGTAAGATGTGGAAGATTTAGAATCAATTATTATGGAACTGCTGGTCAACGCCGGCAGCGCACGTAGCCAAGCCCTGACTGCTCTGCAGCTGGCACGTAAAGGTGACTTTGAGGGTGCCGAGAAGGCAATGGAAGAGTCACACGAATTCGTTAAACACGCCCATAAAATCCAGACCCAGCTGATTGGCCTGGATGAAGGCTCCGGCAAACTGCCGGTAAACCTGATTACCGTTCACTCTCAGGACCACCTGATGAACGCCATGGTCATTCAGGATCTGGCTACCGATATGATTGAGCTTTACCGCCGCCTGCCGCTGGTGAAATAAGTTCGCTCAGCCTCACCAGACAAAATGTCCGCATTGCGGGCATTTTGTTTTTCATCTACGTCTACTGCTAAAAGTCGAGATCTGCCTTTCGCCTTGTTTTGTGGCATAACACTGCATAAAGCCTTGAGCTGCATCGACAGAGATTACTATGCCCGCCATCCCACTGCCTTATTACACGTTAACCGTTCTCCTTCTTCTGCTGTTGAAGATCTTGTTTTCCAGGCATGAGGAATACCGTAATGCGGCGATATTCCTCTCGGGATGTGCAACCCTGATCCTGCTGTCGGCGCTACGGTGGACGTTTGATGCCGTCATTCTGCGCCAGCTCCAGTCTCTGGCCGCAATTGCGCTTCCGCCGCTGGCCTGGTACTGCTTCGCCAGTCTGACCAGGCAACGCGGTGGGCCAAAACATGCAGCCTACTGGCTTGCCCCTGCTTCAGCGCTGATCGTGAATCTTGCGGCGCCAGCGATGACAGATGTCGCGTTGATGTTCTTGTTCATCGGATATGGCTCTGCCTTGATCAAAATATCTCACCAGGGCGTTGATACCTTTATTTTCAGCCGGTTAAGCGACGCTAACATCACAGCATCAATGGCTTTTTTCGCAGGTTGCTTTCTTTGTTTTTCCGGCGGAATTGATTTCGCAATAGCGATAGATTTTCATTTTTTTGAAGGCGTACAGGCTCCGATATTGGTGGCGCTATCCCAGACGCTGCTACTGCCGTTTATCGGTATGGCTATTGTATTTAAGGGCCAAATGGCCCCACCACTAAAGGTGCTTAGCGATCAGAAAGACGCCGTATCAGAGCACAATGACGAGGATCTGGCGGCGCTATACCATCATATTGAGAAAACCCTTTTAGAAGATAATCTGTTTCTTGATCCCGACATTACGCTCAGCCTCATTGGAAAAGCATCCGGGATAGCGCCACGGCAGCTTTCACGGGCCGTAAATCAGATCTCCGGCTGCAATGTCTCTCAGTGGGTCAACGGGTTTCGCGTCAGGCACGCTCAAGCGCTGTTGCGAAATACCCGCTTCCCCGTGACCCAAATCATGCTGGACTCAGGTTTCTCAACAAAATCTCACTTCAATAAAGAATTTGCCCGCCTTAGCGGGTCAACTCCGACGGACTTCCGGCGTTTAGCGGGTGAAAATCCAGTGCCTGATTAACAAATTCGCCGATCTCATGACCAAGAGAAGCATGGATGGCAGCTCTGCTAACGGAGCCACCATCCTGGCAGACAATGCCTTCTCCCGGGTTTGCTTGCTCAATAAGTTCGGTAGCTCCAGGCTTACATAATTGCATAAAGCTGAAGTGCGTCGCCCCCGGGACGCTAACATCGCGGCGCTGTTTTTGAGGAATATAACTCGCCAGATAAGCCGACTCGAGACTGGCAGGTAATTCTTCGCTGTCCGACTGGGCAGACATGACCAAAACGGGGATTGATATTTGCGCCAGGCTGGCGGGTGAAAAACCTCGGGCCAGGCCAAGATCGAGCGAGACAATGGCTTTGATACGTGGATCACGAGCATTTTCCGACAATGGTGCCGCTGATTCCTGCCGGTCTATCCCTAAAATGTGCTGCAGTTTACAGCCAGACAATACTGAATGCAGTTTACAATCCTGTAAGAACCGGTCAGCGTCAAAGCGCCCACCAGCCAGTTCTATCACTGTCCAACCCCCTAATGAATGCCCTACGGCCGCGATGCGCTGCGGATCGATCTTCCCGGCAATTTCTGGCGAGGTCATCAATGCGTCCAATGCTCGCCGGAGGTCCTGAGGACGCTGCCAGAGCCGTTGCGCTTCGGCCTCATTTTTATTACCAAATGTTGTCCCAGGGTGATTCACCGCCGCAACAATATAGCCCTGAGCGGCCATCATACTTGCCAGCCAGTTCAGATTACGCCAGCTACCGCCATACCCATGGGAAAGCAGCAGCAACGGGTGCATTTCATTATCCGGGGTGGCGTTCAGCAACACGTGAGTTCCCATAAATACAACGTTATCGCCAACAAGCTCTGGATTACCCGTCTGCCGGGTCGGATACCAAACGGCCATTTCAAGAGGCCGGGCACTCTGTTCATCCAGTAGGTGCTGGCGAAAAGCGGTTTCACCATAGGCCGTTTGGCTGAACATACAAAACAAACTAAAAAGGAAAAAGATCCTTGACATTGTGATTCTCCAGTGAAGTAAACAGAGCGGCATTCTGTTTGTCTTCGCTGGGCGAATCGTCCTGAAACACGATCGAGAACCTGTTTTTCACCGGTTTCAGGCATAAAAAAACCCGCCGAAGCGGGTTTTTTATTTCAGGCGTATCGCACGATTACTCGTCGTTACCGCCCAGGCCTGCGTTCAGCAACTCTGCCAGGCTGGCAGAAGCATCTTCAGCAGTCACCTGAGGTGCCGCAGGGATTTCACCCGCTGCACGGCGACGCATACGATCCTGGTGGTACGCATAACCGGTACCGGCCGGGATAAGACGACCCACGATGACGTTCTCTTTCAGGCCGCGCAGTTCGTCGCGTTTGCCCGCAACGGCTGCTTCGGTCAGCACTCGAGTGGTCTCCTGGAACGATGCCGCGGAGATGAAGGACTCGGTTGCCAGAGAGGCTTTGGTGATACCCAGCAGATCGCGTGCAAAGGTCACGTTGATCTTGCCGTTCGCATCCAGTTCGCGGTTAGCGATCTTAATGCGGGAGTATTCAGCCTGCTCGCCTTCCAGGAAGTCGGAGCTGCCTGCGTTAACGATGGTGGCTTTACGCAGCATCTGACGAACGATAACTTCGATGTGTTTATCGTTAATCTTAACGCCTTGCAGACGGTAAACGTCCTGTACTTCGTTAGTAATGTAACGAGTTACAGCGTACACGCCACGCAGACGCAGGATATCGTGCGGAGACTCTGGACCATCGGAAACAACGTCACCACGTTCAACACGCTCGCCTTCGAACACGTTAAGCTGACGCCATTTCGGAATCATCTCTTCGTACGGCTCGCTACCGTCTACCGGGGTGATAACCAGACGACGCTTCCCTTTGGTTTCTTTACCGAAGGAAATGATGCCGCTGATTTCAGCCAGGATTGCTGGCTCTTTCGGACGACGGGCTTCGAACAGGTCAGCAACACGTGGCAGACCACCGGTAATATCCTTGGTACCGCTGGATTCTTGTGGAATACGCGCCAGGGCGTCACCGGAGCTGATCTGAATACCATCTTCCAGCTGAACAATCGCTTTACCCGGCAGGAAGTACTGAGCCGGCATATCGGTGCCAGGGATCAGAACGTCGTTGCCTTTAGCATCAACGATTTTCAGCGCTGGACGCAGGTCTTTACCACCCGCCGTACGCTCAGCAGAATCCAGAACGACCAGAGAGGACAGACCGGTCAGCTCGTCGGTCTGACGAGTAATGGTCTGGCCGTCGATCATGTCGGTAAAGCGAATGAAACCACTCACTTCCGAGATAACCGGCATGGTGTGTGGATCCCAGTTTGCTACGGTTTCACCGCCGGCAACCTGCTCGCCATCACCTTTCGCCATCACAGCACCGTAAGGCACTTTGTAGCTTTCTTTGGTACGACCGAATTCGTCGATCAGTTTCAGCTCGGTGTTACGAGAAGTGATAACCAGTTTACCGCTGGAGTTCACAACCGACTTCGCGTTGCTGAGTTTGATGCTACCTTTGTTCTTAACCTGAATGCTGGATTCAGCAGCAGAACGGGATGCCGCACCACCGATGTGGAACGTACGCATCGTCAGCTGTGTACCAGGTTCACCGATGGACTGTGCCGCGATAACCCCGATAGCTTCACCTTTGTTGATGATGTGACCACGTGCCAGGTCGCGACCGTAGCAGTGAGCACACACGCCAAAGTCAGTTTCGCAACCTACTACGGAACGGACTTTCACGCTGTCAACGGAGTTAGCTTCCAGCAGGTCACACCACTGTTCGTGCAGCAGCGTGTTGCGTGGAACCAGGATATCCGCAGTGCCAGGCTTCAGAATATCTTCAGCAGTCACACGACCCAGTACGCGATCGCGCAGCGGCTCTTTAACGTCGCCACCTTCGATTACTGGCGTCATGGTGATGCCTTCCAGGGTGCCACAGTCGTCTTCAGTAACGACCAGATCCTGGGCAACGTCTACCAGACGACGAGTCAGGTAACCGGAGTTCGCCGTTTTCAGTGCGGTATCCGCCAGACCTTTACGAGCACCGTGAGTGGAGATGAAGTACTGGAGTACGTTCAGACCTTCACGGAAGTTCGCGGTGATTGGCGTTTCGATGATGGAGCCATCTGGCTTAGCCATCAGGCCACGCATACCGGCCAGCTGACGAATCTGTGCTGCAGAACCACGAGCACCGGAGTCGGCCATCATGTAGATGCTGTTGAAGGAAACCTGCTGCTCTTCTACGCCGTCACGGTTAATCACGGTTTCGGTTTGCAGGTTATCCATCATCGCTTTGGATACACGATCGTTCGCCGCAGCCCAGATATCGATAACTTTGTTATAGCGTTCGCCAGCGGTAACCAGACCGGACTGGAACTGCTCTTGGATCTCAGCAACTTCAGCTTCCGCTTCGCTGATGATCTCGTATTTTTTCTCCGGGATGACCATGTCATCAATACCAACGGATGCACCTGAACGCGCTGCGTAAGCAAAGCCGGTGTACATCGTCTGGTCCGCAAAAATAACGGTCGGTTTCAGGCCCAGAATACGGTAACAGGTGTTCAGCATCTTAGAGATGGCCTTTTTACCCAGCGCCTGGTTGACGATGGAGAAAGGCAGACCTTTCGGTACGATCATCCACAGAATCGCACGACCAATGGTGGTGTCGATCAGGCTGGTTTTCGCAACGAATGTGCCCTGAGCATCTTTTTCATATTCGGTGATACGCACTTTAACGCGCGCATGCAGAGAGGCCAGGCCAGCGCGATAAATACGCTCAGCTTCTTTAGGGCCAGTCAGCACCATGCCTTCGCCTTTGGCGTTAACACAGTCACGGGTCATGTAGTACAGACCCAATACAACGTCCTGAGAAGGAACGATGATTGGCTCGCCGTTCGCTGGGGACAGGATGTTGTTGGTAGACATCATCAGCGCACGCGCTTCCAGCTGGGCTTCAAGCGTCAGCGGAACGTGTACTGCCATCTGGTCACCATCGAAGTCGGCGTTATATGCCGCACAAACCAGCGGGTGCAGCTGGATAGCTTTACCTTCGATCAGAACAGGTTCAAATGCCTGGATACCCAAACGGTGCAGGGTTGGTGCACGGTTCAGCAGTACCGGGTGTTCGCGGATAACTTCGTCCAGGATATCCCAAACGACAGCTTCTTCACGCTCAACCATTTTCTTAGCAGCTTTGATGGTGGTCGCGAGGCCACGCAGTTCCAGCTTGCCATAGATGAACGGTTTGAACAGCTCCAGTGCCATTTTCTTCGGCAGACCGCACTGATGCAGACGCAGGTATGGACCTACGGTGATTACAGAACGACCGGAGTAGTCAACACGTTTACCCAGCAGGTTCTGACGGAAACGACCCTGCTTACCTTTGATCATGTCGGCCAAAGATTTCAGAGGACGTTTGTTAGAGCCGGTGATGGCACGACCGCGACGGCCGTTATCCAGCAGAGCATCTACCGCTTCCTGCAGCATACGTTTTTCGTTACGTACGATGATGTCAGGAGCCGCCAGATCAAGCAGACGTTTCAGACGGTTGTTACGGTTGATCACGCGACGGTACAGATCGTTCAGATCTGAGGTTGCGAAACGACCACCATCCAGCGGTACCAGCGGACGCAGATCTGGCGGCAGAACCGGCAGAACGGTCAGGATCATCCACTCTGGTTTATTACCAGACTGAACGAACGCTTCCAGCAGCTTGATACGCTTGGTCAGCTTTTTACGTTTGGTTTCGGAGTTGGTTTCGTTCAGCTCTTCGCGCAGAGTTTCACACTCTTGCTCCAGATCCATGCTCTTCAGCAGGGCCTGAATAGCTTCCGCACCCATCTTCGCATCGAATTCGTCACCGAACTCTTCCAGCGCATCCAGATACTGCTCTTCAGTCAGGATCTGACGGCGCTCAAGGTTGGTCATCCCGCCTTCGATAACAACATAAGATTCAAAGTACAGCACGCGCTCGATATCACGCAGCGGCATATCCAGCAGCAGGCCGATACGAGATGGCAGAGACTTCAGGAACCAAATGTGGGCAGTTGGAGAAGCCAGTTCGATGTGGCCCATACGCTCACGACGAACTTTAGTCTGGGTAACTTCTACGCCACACTTCTCACAAATGACACCACGGTGCTTCAGGCGCTTGTACTTACCGCACAGGCACTCGTAGTCTTTCACTGGCCCAAAAATACGGGCGCAGAACAGACCGTCACGCTCAGGCTTGAACGTACGGTAGTTGATGGTTTCCGGCTTTTTAACTTCACCGAAAGACCATGAACGGATCATGTCTGGCGATGCCAGAGCAATTTTGATCGCATCAAACTCTTCGGTTTTAGTTTGCGCTTTCAGAAACTTTAATAAGTCTTTCACGGATTTGCTCCCGTCGGAGTTAGCACTCTGTGATGCCCGGCGTTAGCCGGGCACCCTGGACCTTTTGAGCAACGATTACTCGTCTTCCAGCTCGATGTTGATACCCAGCGAACGGATCTCTTTCAACAGAACGTTGAAGGATTCCGGCATGCCCGGTTCCATCTGATGATTGCCATCCACGATGTTCTTATACATCTTGGTACGGCCGTTCACGTCATCAGACTTAACGGTCAGCATTTCCTGCAGGGTATATGCAGCGCCATATGCTTCAAGCGCCCACACTTCCATCTCACCGAAGCGCTGGCCACCGAACTGAGCCTTACCACCCAGCGGCTGCTGAGTAACCAGGCTGTAAGAACCGGTAGAACGCGCGTGCATCTTGTCATCAACCAAGTGGTTCAGTTTCAGCATGTACATGTAACCGACGGTTACCTGACGCTCAAACTGTTCACCGGTACGGCCGTCGAACAGGGTAATCTGACCAGAAGATGGCAGACCGCCCAGTTGCAGCAGCTCTTTGATTTCCGACTCTTTTGCACCGTCGAATACCGGAGTAGCAATCGGCATACCTTTTTTCAGGTTTTCAGCCAGACGCAGAACTTCTTCGTCGGTGAAGGTATTCAGATCAACCTTCTGACGAACGTCTGTACCCAAGTCATACGCTTTCTGGATGAATTCGCGCAGTTTCGCGACTTCCTGCTGCTGTTTCAGCATAGCGTTGATCTTCTCGCCAATGCCTTTCGCAGCCATACCCAAGTGGGTTTCCAGGATCTGACCGATGTTCATACGAGATGGTACGCCCAGCGGGTTCAGTACGATGTCTACCGGCGTGCCGTTTTCATCGTATGGCATATCTTCGATCGGGTTGATCTTGGAGATAACACCTTTGTTCCCGTGACGACCTGCCATCTTGTCACCAGGCTGAATCTGACGTTTAACGGCCAGATACACTTTCACGATTTTCAGCACGCCAGGTGCCAGGTCATCGCCCTGAGTGATTTTGCGGCGCTTAGCTTCGAGTTTCTTCTCAAACTCGTGCTTCAGCTCGTCGTACTGCTCTGCCAGCTGCTCCAGCTGGTTTTGCTTCTCTTCGTCGGTCAGGCCCAGTTCCAGCCAGCGGTCACGTGGCAGTTTGTCGAGCTTGTCAGCTTCAACGCCACCAGAAACCAGCACGGCATAGATACGGCTGAACAGACCCGCTTCGAGGATTTGCAGTTCTTCAGACAGGTCTTTCTTAGCCTGCTTCAGCTGCATCTCTTCGATTTCCAGCGCACGTTTGTCTTTTTCCACGCCATCGCGGGTGAAGACCTGAACGTCGATAACAGTACCGGAAACGCCGTTTGGTACGCGCAGGGAAGAGTCTTTAACGTCAGACGCTTTCTCACCGAAGATTGCGCGCAGCAGTTTTTCTTCTGGTGTCAGCTGGGTTTCACCTTTCGGTGTTACCTTACCAACCAGAATGTCACCGCCGGTCACTTCAGCACCGATGTACACGATACCGGATTCATCCAGTTTGGAGAGCGCAGCTTCACCCACGTTAGGGATATCAGCGGTGATCTCTTCTGGCCCCAGTTTGGTGTCACGAGACACACAAGCCAGTTCCTGAATGTGGATGGTGGTGAAACGGTCTTCCTGAACAACACGCTCGGATACGAGGATGGAGTCTTCGAAGTTGTAGCCGTTCCACGGCATGAACGCTACGCGCATGTTCTGGCCAAGCGCCAGTTCACCGAGGTCGGTAGACGGACCGTCTGCCAGCACGTCGCCACGTTCGATTGGCTCGCCCAGGGACACACACGGCATCTGGTTGATGCAGGTGTTCTGGTTAGAACGGGTGTACTTGGTCAGGTTGTAGATGTCGATACCCGCTTCGCCTGGGTACATCTCGTCTTCATTAACTTTGATAACGATACGGGATGCATCAACGTACTGAACGGTACCGCCACGTTTGGCTACGGCAGTAACACCGGAGTCAACGGCTACAGCGCGTTCCATACCGGTACCAACCAGCGGCTTATCAGCACGCAGAGTTGGAACCGCCTGACGTTGCATGTTCGCACCCATCAAGGCACGGTTGGCGTCATCGTGTTCCAGGAACGGGATCAGGGACGCACCGACGGAAACCACCTGCTGGGTGGAAACGTCCATGTAGTCAACCTGGTCATTGCTGAACAAGCTGGATTCGCCTTTGCTACGGCAGGTAACGAGGTCGTCTACGAAACGGCCTTCTTCGTTCAGGTTGGTGTTCGCCTGAGCGATGACGTAGTTACCTTCTTCGATAGCAGACAGGTAATGAATTTCGTCGGTCACAACGCCGTCAACAACGCGACGATACGGAGTCTCAAGGAAGCCGTATTCGTTAGTCTGTGCGTACACGGACAGGGAGTTGATCAGACCGATGTTTGGACCTTCAGGGGTCTCGATTGGACACACACGACCGTAGTGGGTTGGGTGTACGTCACGTACTTCGAAGCCCGCGCGCTCACGGGTCAGACCGCCTGGGCCCAACGCGGAGATACGACGTTTATGCGTAATCTCGGACAGCGGGTTGTTCTGGTCCATGAACTGAGACAGCTGGCTGGAACCGAAGAACTCTTTTACTGCCGCAGAGATTGGCTTAGCGTTGATCATGTCCTGAGGCATCAGGGTATCCAGATCGCCCAGAGACAGACGCTCTTTCACCGCACGCTCAACACGCACCAGGCCAACGCGGAATTGGTTTTCCGCCATTTCGCCTACGGAACGGATACGACGGTTGCCGAGGTGGTCAATATCATCTACTTCGCCCTGTCCATTACGAATACCGATCAGCTTGCGCATAACTTCGATGATGTCATCTTTGCTCAGGATACCGGAGCCTTCGATTTCATCACGCAGCAGAGAACGGTTGAACTTCATACGACCTACCGCAGACAGGTCATAGCGGTCTTCGGAGAAGAACAGGTTCTCGAACAGGCTTTCAGCTGCTTCACGCGTTGGTGGCTCACCAGGACGCATCATACGGTAGATTTCAACCAGCGCACTCAGGCGGTCATTGGTTGGATCGACACGTACGGTCTCGGAGATATAGGCACCATGATCAAGATCGTTGGTGAACAGCGTTTCAATACGTTTATGGCCTGACTGGCTCAGTTTGGCCAGCAGATCCAAAGACAGTTCCATGTTCGCCGGGCAAATCAGTTCGCCGGTAGAAGCATCAACGTAGTCTTTAGCCGCAACTTTACCGGCGATGTACTCAACAGGAACTTCGATATGTTTGATATCGTCTTTTTCCAGTTGGCGAATGTGGCGCGCGGTGATGCGGCGGCCTTTTTCAACGTACACTTTGCCGTCAGCTTCGATGTCGAAGGACGCGGTTTCGCCACGCAGGCGCTCCGGTACCAGCTCCATCTGCAGCTTGTTGTCACGGATTTCGAAATTAACTTTCTCAAAGAACAGGTCAAGGATCTGCTCAGTGGTGTAGTTCAGTGCGCGCAGGATGATGGTCGCAGGCAGTTTGCGGCGACGGTCAATACGCACGAACAGGTTATCTTTCGGGTCGAATTCGAAGTCCAGCCAGGAACCACGGTAAGGGATGATACGTGCGTTATACAGCACCTTCCCTGAAGAGTGGGTCTTACCTTTGTCACTATCGAAGAACACACCCGGGCTACGGTGAAGCTGAGAAACGATAACGCGCTCAGTACCGTTGATAACGAAAGTCCCGTTGTCGGTCATGAGCGGAATCTCGCCCATGTACACTTCTTGCTCTTTGATGTCTTTAACGGTGCCTTCCGGCGCTTCGCGCTCGTAGATCACCAGACGCAGTTTCACACGTAGCGGAGCAGAATACGTCACGCCACGGATTTGACATTCTTTAACGTCAAATACAGGTTCGCCCAAGCGATAGCTCACATACTGCAGCTCGGAGTTGCCGCTGTAGCTTGCGATCGGGAATACGGAGCGGAAAGCAGCTTCCAGGCCGTACTGTCCTTCGGGATCTTGCTCGATAAACTTCTGGAACGAGTCAAGCTGGATAGAAAGGAGATAAGGAATGTCCAGTACTTGTGGACGCTTTCCAAAATCCTTACGAATACGTTTTTTCTCGGTATAGGAGTAAACCATTAGGGTTCCTCAGCTCGCTGACAAGTCGACCCATCTGCCCGTCGAAAGGGGCAGTTTATGCAACACTATTTTGTGGACCGGAAAGTGGAACACTCCCCGCAATACCTGTTTCTATCACTCTTAAACCATTTCATTGCGCTTTACCCCGGAACTCCCGGCGTAGAAAGTCGCAGTATATTAAGGCGTCGATAGAGACATGCATTGAATGGAAACCAGCAGACAAACAGTGTGAAACACTGCTGGTACCCTACAGCGCAAAAAGGCTGGTGACTAAAAAGTCACCAGCCATCAGCCTAATTACTTAGGCTGCAACCGGAAAGGTTGGCTTATTTAACTTCAACTTCAGCGCCAGCTTCTTCCAGAGATTTTTTCAGAGCTTCTGCGTCGTCTTTGCTGATGCCTTCTTTCAGAACGGCATTCGGGGTTTCTGCCAGGTCTTTAGCTTCTTTCAGACCCAGGCCAGTTGCGCCACGAACTGCTTTGATTACGGCAACTTTGTTAGCGCCAGCAGATTTCAGAATAACGTCGAACTCAGTTTTTTCTTCAGCAGCTTCAGCTGGGCCAGCAGCAACAGCTACAGCAGCAGCAGCAGAAACACCGAATTTTTCTTCCATTGCAGAGATCAGTTCTACAACGTCCATTACGGACATAGCGGATACTGCTTCAATGATTTGATCTTTAGTGATAGACATTTAAATTGTTCCTGAATATCAGAATAAGTTTATACGTAAGCGAATACTTGATAAAGAAAACTGCGATTAAGCAGCTTCTTTCGCATCGCGTACAGCAGCCAGAGTACGAACCAGTTTGCCAGCCGAAGCTTCTTTCATGGTTGCCATCAGGCGTGCAATTGCTTCTTCGTAGGTCGGCAGAGTTGCCAGGCGGTCGATTTGGGACGCCGGGATCAGCTCACCTTCAAAGGCAGCGGCTTTGACCTCAAATTTTGCATTCGCTTTAGCGAACTCTTTGAACAGACGAGCAGCAGCGCCCGGGTGTTCCATAGAGTATGCAATCAGGGTCGGACCAACGAACGCGTCTTTCAGGCACTCGAACTGAGTACCTTCAACAACACGGCGCAGCAGGGTGTTACGAACAACACGCATGTAAACGCCGGCTTCGCGACCTGCTTTACGCAGTTCGGTCATTTTATCTACAGTAACGCCACGGGAATCCGCAACTACTGCAGACAGCGCGCCTTTGGCTACTTCGCTGACTTCAGCAACAATCGCTTGTTTGTCTTGAAGATTTAAAGCCATTAGCTTTTGCTCCTGGGTTTTAGCCGGGACGAAACGTCCCGAAACTCACTTCGCACTTAACCAAAATGGAAAAGTGCGTCTACATACGGTGAGCAGAAACAAGCTAAAGACTATCTAAAAATATTCTTCAGGTTCTGTCACCGTCTACGCAGGCAATTAAGTCTCTTGCGAAACACCTGCGGTCTTGGACGGAGGCCTGGATAAGGCCAGGCTCCAACCGAAAATTCTTTGTGCTCTGCCTAAACAGAACAACGGGCGTAAGATAATAGACTAATCTTTCGCCCGCGTAAAGGCGATTATTAGTTCGCCACAGCAGCAGTCAGACCGGACTGGTCAACCGCAACACCTGCACCCATGGTGGTGGAGATGCTAACTTTCTTGATGTACACGCCTTTCGCCTGAGATGGTTTTGCTTTTTTCAGCGCAACCAGCAGAGATTCCAGGTTTTCTTTCAGTTTGTCAGCGTCAAAGTCCACTTTACCGATGGTGGTGTGGATGATGCCGTTTTTGTCGTTACGGTAACGAACCTGGCCTGCTTTAGCATTTTTAACTGCTTCAGCAACGTTAGGAGTTACGGTACCCACTTTCGGGTTTGGCATCAGGCCGCGTGGACCCAGAACCTGGCCCAGCTGGCCAACAACGCGCATTGCATCCGGAGATGCGATAACAACGTCGAAGTTCATTTCGCCTTTCTTGATCTGGTCAGCCAGATCTTCCATACCTACCAGCTCTGCGCCAGCAGCTTTAGCTGCTTCAGCGTTAGGGCCCTGAGCAAATACGGCTACGCGAACGGAACGGCCAGTACCGTGTGGCAGTACAGTTGCACCACGAACGTTCTGGTCAGATTTACGAGCATCGATGCCCAGGTTAACAGCAACGTCAACGCTTTCAACGAACTTAGCGGTAGCCAGTTCTTTCAGCAGAGCGATAGCTTCGTTGATGTCGTACTGTTTGGTCGCATCAACTTTGTCACGGATCACGGACATGCGCTTGGTCAGTTTAGCCATTTCTTAGTCCTCCACTACCAGGCCCATGGAACGTGCAGTACCTTCAATGGAGCGAGTCATCGCTTCAATGTCGGAACCAGTCATGTCGGCAGCTTTGGTCTGCGCGATTTCCTGCAGCTGAGCGCGGGAAACTTTACCCACTTTGTCTTTGTTCGGCTTACCGGAACCAGACTTGATACCAGCCGCTTTCTTCAGCAGAACTGCTGCTGGAGGGGTTTTGGTAACGAAAGTGAAAGAACGGTCAGCGTAAACGGTAATAACAACCGGAATTGGCAGACCTTTTTCCAGGGATTCAGTTTTTGCGTTGAACGCTTTACAGAATTCCATGATGTTCACACCCTGCTGACCCAGAGCTGGACCAACTGGTGGACTTGGGTTCGCCATACCAGCTGCAACCTGCAGCTTGACGTAGGCTTGTACTTTCTTAGCCATTCTAAAATCCTCTGATTGGGTGATAACGCCTCAAGAAGGCTCCCCGTGAATAAACGTCTTACGTGTACTGGACACATAAAAACAAAAGGCGCGAAATTGTATGCCAATTTCGCGCCCTTTGCAATGAATAATCGCTGCTTAAACGATCAAATTATCAGGCTTTTTCCACCTGAGCAAAATCCAGCTCAACCGGTGTTGCACGACCAAAGATGGAAACGGAAACCTTCAGGCGGCTCTTCTCGTAATCCACTTCTTCCACTACACCGTTGAAGTCCGCAAATGGACCGTCATTAACACGAACCATTTCACCTGGTTCAAACAGCGTTTTCGGACGCGGCTTGTCACCCACCTGCTGCAGGCGGTTCATGATCGCATCAACTTCTTTATCGCTGATTGGGGCTGGACGATCGGAAGTCCCGCCGATGAAACCCATTACGCGCGGAACGCTACGCACCAGGTGCCAGCTCGCGTCGTTCATCACCATCTGGACCAGAACGTAACCTGGGAAAAATTTACGTTCGCTCTTACGGCGTTGGCCACCGCGGATTTCAACAACCTCTTCGGTTGGAACCATCACTTCGCCAAACAGCTCTTCCATATTATGGAGTTTGATATGTTCGCGCAGCGACGTGGCTACACGACCTTCAAAACCGGAAAACGCCTGAACGACGTACCAACGCTTTTTAGGGGCTTCAGACATCTCAGAACCTCAGGCCAGTAATAAAAGATACCAGGCGGACCAGAATACCATCCAGCCCCCACAGAATCAGTGACATCACAGCGGTAACCGCTGCCACGATTAAAGTGGTGTGCAGAGTTTCCTGGCGAGTAGGCCAAATAACCTTACGTACTTCCGTTCTTGCTTCACGAGCAAACGCTACGGTTGCCTTGCCTTTTACCGTCAGCAGCGCAACACCACCTGCGGCTGCAATCAGAATAACCACAGCCAGTGCACGAAGCGGCAGAGTGATATCACGATAAATGTAGTTGCCCACGATTGCCACGAGCAGCAAAACGACTACTGCCAGCCACTTCATCGCTTCGAGGCCACGCCCGCTCCCTTGAGCTTCGGTATTCGCACTCATAAACCAACCTGTCACAATAAATCAGACAAACACTTTTGCCCCGCCACTGCGAGGCAAACCAAACCGAATGGCTCTTTTCAGACACTACCCGGCATAAACGCCATCTTCAGAGCCTGTCTCAGCAATGATTATCGGTAAAAAATCACTGATGAGCCAGGTTCTGGTTCGAAAGCGTACAAAAAGGGCATCAAATGATGCCCTCTTCTTGTGCATTGCGTCAAATGTTATCAGCGATTAAGCGATAACTTTAGCAACAACGCCAGCACCAACGGTACGGCCACCTTCACGGATTGCGAAACGCAGACCGTCGTCCATCGCGATTGGGTGGATCAGGGTAACAACCATTTTGATGTTGTCGCCTGGCATTACCATCTCTACACCTTCTGGCAGTTCGATGGTAC
>NZ_JCAHMZ010000006.1:0-58283 GCF_059414925.1 Cedecea sp. B1(4)
CCGTTTTGCAGGGATACTTACAGGTCTACCTCGTATGCTCACGAAAAAAATATCGATTGCTAACAATATAAGATTCGAAAGCGAATACCTAACTCTTCATTACGTTATTGATCATTTAAAGTCTATTGAAGATATTATAGGCTTATCAGCTTCGATAGGTGCAAGCCCTATGGAGGAGTATATCTTGAATAATTTCCTTGAAGGTGTAGCATATAACCGATAAGTGAAATATCGGATGGCAGGTCGCAATGAAATTTATATATAATGACATTAAGGCTAGCCCGATAAGAAATTTACGCATTAAGCACACCGATTCTGGTCTGAACAGAAGTGCGTGCTTGAGCTACATCCATTTTAATTATAATTCTATTTCACGCGCAATACTCTCCACGCCACTTCCGCACACTCTATGGGACGTTTTAATATAGATGCATGAAGGAACTCAGGCCATACCACCACAAGTTCGACGGAGTTTGGCCTGAAGCTTTAAGAAAAACGAAGCTAATTTGTAACATTATTGACACAAATCTTATAATTAATCACTGCGTTAGCTCATTCAGTATTGGAGAAATCTCATCATAAGAATCAATCCATATAACATTTACTCCAAATGAGTTTGCATCTATTTCCTCAAATTTATGTACTGTTTGTAGTAATGAAGTAGCAATGGCATCTTCATCGATATCCAGTTTTCTCTCAAAATTTAGATCATGACCATTTATAATTTTTTTAATGTTAGTAATTATATCATCCTTTGAATACCTGCGTTTGATTAGAAAGTGAGGTTTGGATTCATTACCCCTGAGATTTTTAGCAGTATCGAGTAATCGCCTCAGATTTGGGTCAGTAAAAGAATGCCCAACAAACAAACAATTACCATCTTTGAATTTATTTAATTGAACCATATTACTCCAATGGTACAAATCCATATATTGCCTATGATAACTTTCATCAGATAGGACTAACTCATCATCAAAGTCTATATTCCCCTGCAATGGAAGGAAACCATGAACATGATATATTGGTAACTCATCATTCTTCGCATGCTGTCCGGTCTTAGATATAACTTTAAATTTTATCCCAACATCTGCCTTTGTTAGTGTCTGCTCTAAAATATCATCATAATTATATGTAATAACAGAATCTAAGCCAGGTGACTTGCCAGCAGATATGCATAGCTTTTTAATGGCTTTTAGACTTTGACTTTCAGTATCGTCATAATATTCATATAGAACATGCTTTATTTCTTTTTCTAGTTTAGTGTCAACTCCATCAAACTGTAGCTTTAAATACCTTGCTGCTATTAACGCATTTGGTCCAAAAACCTCATTAAACAATACAGAAACCATTTTTTGGTTTTCATCCTTTTCGTCTAATGCTCGCGCCAATAATCTTTTTAATAGCTCATTCCACGCGGGTATCTTATATTCCAATGATATACCAGCACCCAATACAAGAACCAAATTTTCTTCTTTAAAACTATTTTTCAAATTCTTTAACACTGTAGCTTTAGTTGCTTGAGACTGTCCTTTAACTTTAATCTCAATATCTTTGAATCCTCCGGTAGCAAATTTTTCAACAACTCCGGAACTAAAAAACTCAGATACTCTTGACAAGCTCGATAAAGCAACGGTTGAAGCGGCCAATGCCATTGCATCAGCCATAGAACTTTTTCCTACCTGATTATATCCATCTTTATTTTCTCTCTTGATTTCCTTTATTTCTTTTTTATCTTGCTCTTTCATTTTAGCGACCTTAATGGTAGTGATAACTATATATTTTCGTTAAAGCAAATCAGACAACTCTCGCGTCCAATATCTTAGTTAGAGCAGTAAAGCAATGAACAAAGCAGGTCTGTATTTCTTTTTTAAATACCGCTACTCCTCACTACCTTACTTATCCACAAGTACCAAAAAAAATACCTACCTCTCTTAACACATAGAAATAAAATAAGAGAGATAGAACGCATTATCCGGGCTCTATTTTAGGGCAGTTTAACTAAAGTGCTGGTTTGTATCCCTAGGCAGGCCAGCATTGATTCATCGCGAATATCAGCCAACATATGCGCTTCGTCGGGGACGATGGAGTAACTATTCAGATCTGTTAGCAACAGAATAACCAATAGCACACCGGTTTTTATCAATAACCGACAACAGCTAAAGAGAAGAAATACTAAACAAATAAAAGATATTTTCCCCCTACCATTTTTTGGGAGGCACATTCCATTTATCTTCCCATTCTCTCAGCCAACCCCTCCAGCAAGGTATAATTCCCGCATGAAGCAATCAGAAAGCACAAACCAAAAGCAGTAAGAGCAGAAGTAAGAGAGCAGTAAGAAAAGAAACCAAAAGAAGCGCGATTAAGGCAGGCGGCAACCCGCCCTAACCGCTAATCACAACCAACTTTAGGGAGTTGATCATGACTGACAAGCATAGTAAGCCAGAGAAGCACATCCCCACAACAACAAGGGCTTATACTGTGGGCTACATTCGAGATTCGAAAAAATTCCAGCCCTCACCCGCCATAACGCTAAATGGGTTCTGGCTTGCGGAAGCGGGTTTTGATACGGGCACGAGCGTGGAGGTGCGGGTTCTGCCGGGCTGCCTGATATTAACGACCAAAGAGCCTCAGCCACCGGAGGAAGAGCCGGAGATCATGCAGACGCTGCGCAAGGTGTGTAAGTTTTCCGCCCGCAGGCAGAAGCAGGTCAAAGCGTTTATCGAGGACGTGATCGCGCCGAAGCCGCGCAGAGTCTAAAGGGTGACGCCAACCCCGGTGTCACTGCCGGGGTTTATCGTCGGGTGTAACCAAGCATAAAGCGGATTTCCCGCATGCAGAAAACCTCAGGCTCCATAGCGGTTCCCAGTGTGCGCCAGCTGCCGGCGCCACACGCCCGGCGCGATGCCGTACTGGCGCTTAAAGCTGCGGTTGAAAGACTGCTGCGAGTCAAAGCCCAGGGAAATCGCCACGTTCAGGATCGGCTCTTCGGTGCGGCTTAGCCGCTCGGCGGATTTCTTCAGTTTCTGCGCACGAATGTACTCGCCCAGGTTGTAGCCGGTGTGCTGCTTGAAGATCCGCTGCAGGTGCCACTTCGAGTACCCTGCCCGCTCGGAAACGGTATTGATGTCGAGGCGGCTGTCGAGGTGGTTATCAATCCAGCCGAGTAAATCATGCATGAAGGCATCGGTGCTCATTGTCTCTCTCCCCTGCGGGTTTGTTAAAAGCATCTTTATCAGTTGCATTTAAATCTGACCTGCTTTGACAATAATTGCAAGTTTTATTGTTACATTAAATCCTCGTTACAAATGGGCCTTTTTCGAATGGCACAAATAGCACATAAAGTGCAACAATTATTCTTGCACTTAGTTCTACGCCTTCCTACAATCGCCGCGATACTGTATTCGTAATTGATACACATTTTGTGCCGATGAGCGACACAAACGGCCTCAGGTCAGCCCGGACAAAGGAAGTGGCGCGGCACCCTCCGCTGCGTCTTGCCCGGCCGACTTCAACTATCGGAATAAGAATAATGAGCCTGCAAAAACATTGGGTTAGCCTTCATCTGCGCGTGTTGGGGCCGGTACTGCTTGCCGCGCTGCTCGCCGGATGCGACCGGGGAGTCGCACAAAACGCCGTGCCGCAGGCACCAGCCGTGAGCGTTGCCGACGTGGTGGTGAAACCCGTTAGCCAGTGGGATAGTTTTAACGGCCGCATCGAAGCGGTGGAAAGCGTTCAGCTCCGCCCCCGCGTCTCCGGCTACATCGACAAAGTGAACTACACCGACGGCCAGGAAGTGAAGAAAGGTGAAGTCCTGTTCACTATCGACGACAGAACCTACCGCGCCGCGCTGGAGCAGGCGCAGGCGGCGTTGATGAGAGCCAAAACCCAGGCCAGCCTCGCCCGCAGCGAAGCCAGCCGCACCGACAAGCTGATCGGCACCAACGTGATCTCCCGCGAAGAGTGGGAACAGCGCCGCTCCGCCGCCACCCAGGCTGACGCCGATATTCGTGCGGCCCAGGCAGCGGTTGACGCGGCGCAGCTAAACCTCGACTTCACCAAAGTCACCGCCCCGATCGACGGCCGCGCCAGCCGCGCGCTGATCACCAGCGGTAACCTGGTCACAGCGGGCGACAGCGCCAGCGTGCTCACCACCGTGGTCTCCCAGAAGACGGTTTACGCCTACTTCGACGTGGATGAATCCACCTATCTGCACTACCAGAACCTCGCCCGCACCGGCCAGGGCGCGTCCAGCGACCATAAAGCCCTGCCGGTTGAAATTGGCCTGTCCGGCGAAGAAGGTTACCCGCATCAGGGTACCGTGGATTTCCTCGACAACCAGCTCACCGCCAGCACCGGCACCATCCGCATGCGCGCCCTGTTGGATAACGCCCAGCGTCAGTTCACGCCGGGGCTGTTCGCCCGCGTTCGTCTGCCGGGCAGCGCGGAGTTCCAGGCGCTGCTGATCAACGACAAAGCGGTGCTGACCGACCAGGACAGAAAATACGTCTACATCGTGGATAAAGACGGCAAGGCCCAGCGCCGCGACATCACACCGGGCCGCCTCGCTGCCGGGCTGCGCATCGTGCAACAGGGACTGAGCCCTGGCGATAAAGTCATCGTCGACGGGCTGCAGAAAGTGTTTATGCCGGGTATGCCGGTGAACGCGAAACCTGTCGCCATGGCCGCTACCAGCGCTGCCGTTAACTGATCCCTTACCAGAGAATCCGACGCATGGACTTTTCCCGCTTTTTTATCGACAGGCCGATTTTTGCCGCGGTGCTGTCGATTCTGATTTTTATTACGGGGCTTATCGCGATCCCGCTGCTGCCGATCAGTGAATACCCGGACGTCGTGCCGCCAAGCGTGCAGGTACGGGCGGAATACCCTGGCGCCAACCCAAAAGTGATCGCTGAAACCGTGGCGACGCCGCTGGAAGAAGCGATTAACGGCGTCGAAAACATGATGTACATGAAATCAGTCGCTGGCTCCGACGGCGTGCTGGTGACGACCGTGACCTTCCGCCCGGGTACCGATCCGGATCAGGCGCAGGTTCAGGTGCAGAACCGTGTTTCCCAGGCCGAAGCTCGCCTGCCGGAAGACGTTCGCCGCCTCGGCATCACCACCCAGAAACAGTCGCCGACGCTGACCCTGGTGGTGCATCTGTTCTCGCCGAACGGCAAGTATGACTCGCTGTACATGCGTAACTACGCCACGCTGAAAGTGAAGGACGAACTCGCGCGACTGCCGGGCGTCGGGCAGATCCAGATTTTCGGCTCCGGCGAATACGCCATGCGCGTGTGGTTGGATCCGAACAAAGTGGCGGCGCGTGGCCTGACGGCCTCCGATGTGGTCACGGCGATGCAGGAGCAGAACGTGCAGGTCTCTGCCGGTCAGCTCGGCGCAGAGCCGCTGCCAAAAGCGAGCGATTTCCTGATCTCCATTAACGCCCAGGGCCGCCTGCACAGCGAAGAAGAGTTCGGCAACATCATCCTGAAAACCGCCCCGGACGGCTCGCTGGTTCGCCTGCGTGACGTGGCGCGTATCGAGCTGGGCTCAGGCAGTTATGCCCTGCGCTCCCAGTTGAACAACAAAGATGCGGTCGGGATCGGTATCTTCCAGGCCCCTGGCGCCAACGCCATCGATCTGTCTAACGCCGTGCGCGCCAAGATGGCCGAGCTGTCCACACGCTTCCCGGAAGACATGAAGTGGGCGGCACCTTATGACCCGACTGTGTTCGTCCGCGACTCCATTCGGGCGGTGGTGCAAACCCTGCTGGAAGCGGTGGTGCTGGTTGTGCTGGTTGTGATCCTGTTCCTGCAAACCTGGCGCGCGTCGATTATCCCGCTGATTGCCGTCCCGGTTTCAGTCGTGGGGACGTTCAGTATTCTTTATCTGCTTGGCTTCTCGTTGAACACGTTGAGTCTGTTCGGGCTGGTGCTCGCCATCGGCATCGTGGTGGATGACGCCATCGTGGTGGTGGAGAACGTCGAGCGTAACATTGAAGAAGGGCTTGCCCCGCTGCAGGCGGCGCATCAGGCCATGCGCGAGGTTTCCGGGCCGATTATTGCTATCGCCCTGGTGCTGTGCGCAGTGTTCGTGCCGATGGCGTTCCTCTCCGGCGTAACCGGGCAGTTCTACAAGCAGTTCGCGGTGACCATCGCCATTTCGACGGTGATCTCGGCGATTAACTCCCTGACGCTCTCCCCGGCGCTGGCGGCCCTGCTGCTGAAGCCGCACGGCGCGCCGAAGGACATGCCTACCCGGCTGATCGACCGCCTGTTCGGCTGGCTGTTCCGCCCGTTCAACCGCTTCTTCCACCGCAGTTCGGACGGCTACCAGGGACTGGTGAGTAAAACCCTTGGCCGCCGTGGTGCGGTGTTTGCGGTGTACGTGCTGCTGCTGTGTGCTGCCGGAGTGATGTTCAAAACCGTGCCGGGCGGGTTTATTCCGACCCAGGATAAGCTCTACCTGATCGGCGGCGTGAAGATGCCGGAAGGTTCTTCGCTGGAGCGCACTGACGCAGTGATCCGCAAGATGAGCGAAATCGGGATGAACACCGAAGGCGTGGATTACGCGGTGGCATTCCCTGGCCTCAACGCACTGCAGTTCACCAACACGCCGAATACCGGCACGGTGTTCTTCGGCCTGAAGCCGTTCGGTGAGCGCAAACATACCGCGGCGGAAATTAACGCCGAGATCAACGCCAAAATCTCGCAAATTCAGGAAGGCTTCGGCTTCTCAATTCTGCCGCCGCCAATTCTGGGTCTGGGCCAGGGGTCTGGCTACTCGCTGTATATCCAGGATCGGGCGGGCTTAGGCTACGGGGCGCTGCAAACCGCGGTGAACACCATGTCCGGCGCGATCATGCAAACGCCGGGGATGCACTTCCCGATCTCTACCTACCAGGCGAACGTGCCGCAATTGGATGTGCAGGTAGACCGCGACAAAGCCAAAGCCCAGGGCGTGTCGCTGACCGACCTGTTCGGCACGCTGCAGACTTATTTGGGCTCGTCCTACGTGAACGACTTCAATGAGTTTGGTCGTACCTGGCGCGTGATGGCTCAGGCCGACGGGCAGTTCCGCGACAGCGTGGAAGACATCGGCAACCTGCGTACCCGCAACAGCCAGGGTGAAATGGTGCCGATCGGCAGCATGGTGAAAATCACCACCACCTACGGACCGGATCCAGTGATCCGCTATAACGGCTACCCGGCGGCGGATCTCATCGGCGATGCCGATCCACGCGTGCTCTCTTCCGCACAGGCGATGACTAAACTGGCCGCCATGTCCGGCCAGGTATTGCCGAACGGGATGAACATCGAATGGACGGATCTGAGCTACCAGCAGGCAACACAGGGCAACACGGCGATGATCGTATTCCCGGTGGCGGTACTTCTGGCGTTCCTGGTGCTCGCCGCGCTGTACGAAAGCTGGACGCTGCCGCTGGCGGTGATCCTGATCGTGCCGATGACCATGCTGTCCGCGCTGTTTGGCGTCTGGCTGACCGGGGGCGATAACAACGTGTTCGTCCAGGTCGGGCTGGTGGTGCTGATGGGCCTGGCCTGTAAGAACGCCATCCTGATCGTCGAGTTCGCCCGCGAGCTGGAGATGCAGGGCAAAGGCATTATGGAGTCCGCTCTGGAAGCCTGCCGCCTGCGTCTGCGCCCTATCGTGATGACCTCGATTGCCTTTATCGCCGGGACTATCCCGCTGATTCTGGGCCATGGCGCGGGGGCAGAAGTGCGCGGCGTGACCGGGGTGACGGTGTTCTCGGGTATGTTAGGGGTGACGCTGTTTGGTCTGTTCCTGACGCCGGTGTTCTACGTCACGCTGCGTAAGCTCGTTACGCGCGGCAAAACCCAGGCAAAAACAGTCGAGGCGTGAATGCCATAAATCAGGCGGTGTAAAAACTGCCTGATTAGCCCAATAAAAAACCGCCTTTCAAAGAGGCGGTTTTTTTATTTCTGCGGAAAGTGGCTGCGACGCTTAATGGCCTTTTTTGTACAGCGCCTCTAACTCAGGCACCGGCTGGCAGCCGCTGGTATCGCTCTTTTTCACTTTCTCCAGCGCGCTGGCCACGGTATGGCGAGCCAGCACCGCCAGCGACGCCTCTTCGGCTTCTTCCGCAATCGTTTTAAAGTACCAGCAGGCGTTGGCGCTCACCACGCAGCGGGCAGGCACGTCCGGGCGGGAAGCCCAAATCTTTTTGTCTTCAATCACCGACAGGTAAATATCTCGCAGGGTTATCTCTTCGGCCGGGCGGCCAAGATGAATGGAACCGTTGCGCCCCAGCGTAGAGACAATAATGCCGTCGCGCGTGAGGGGAACCATCAGTTTACGGATAAAGCTCGGGTTGGCTTCCAGGCCGTAGGCGAGGATTGCGCTGGTCGAACGTTCACCCATTTGCTCCGCCATCGCTACGCTGAGAACCATCTGCAAAGCTGTCGGGAAGCGGTAATCTAACATTTCATTTTCCTGGGTCGCGGTGGATCTTGTTCTTTTTGGCACCGCTTAGGTGAATAAGCAATCAGCACAATATAACAAATGTCAGGTTTTTTTTGAAGCAATCTGAGCTTTCCCTGGGACCCAGCTCAAAATAATCGAAAGCTCATTTTCAATAAGTTACGAGAGTAAACTATTCAATAAATGAATTTTGGCAGGCCGGTAAATTAATTCAAGTCTTTGCCATGCTGAATAATAAGTCATGCAGCTGAGGTTTAATAAAATGCCCCGGCCTGATTTGACCGGGGACCCGGGTTAGCGGCACTCCGCTTTCCAGTTTAACGCCTGCAATGCCGCCATATCTTTGTCGTTATCCGCCTTAATACGCTTCACCATGTCGTTTTCGCTTACTTTCACGTCGGCGGGATACTGGCGGGCAAACTGCAGGTTGACGATGCCGCCGCAGGCCTCACGGGCGAGCCACACGTCAGACTCGTAGCCGCTTTGCTTTGCGTCCCCCGGCTTCGGCAGATAGATAATCCGAACCTCGGCCACGTCGCCATTTTTCGCTATATCGAAATGTGGCTTCGGCACCGTGCGGTTTAACTCCACCGCCGTCGCCTGCATCCAGCGGTCAAGCGGGGCATTGAGTTTGATCTGATTAACCGTAATCAGCCGGGTCCACTGCCAGTTTTCGGCTTTTTCACCGTCGGTGGTGTATTCCCACACCGCCTGCTGCGGCGTTGAGCGAGTGAAGGATTGCCCGTAAGTTTTCCCGGCAAAAGCGATGCTTTGCGGAGCGCTCAGGTCTTTAATTTGCGATGTTTTTGCCGACTGCGGGCCAGCACAGGCGGCCAGCAGAAAAGCAGATGCCAGGGTAGCGATATGATAAGTTTTCAAAAACGAGATTCCTTTTAGTCTTTATTAAAATATTCCAGAGGCAGGTGCCCGGAAAATACGCGATCATTCTCCGATCTCAGACCATAGAAGGAAGTGCACTAAATTTCAATTCAGTAAGTCTGAAACTGGCGGGCGATCAAATAGATCGTTTTTCCATGCTCAACTAATTTCTCAATCGAACGTGGCGGATAAAAAAGTGAATTAGCGTTTTTCCCCCACCAGCGCAATAAAGCCTGATTTTGGATAAAAGCGCCCGGCCCGATCGTTAATCGCATCGACAAAAATCCTACTCTCATCGCCCCACCTTCCCGCAACGGGCCTATACTTATCGGCGACACTTTTCCGCACGTTCTGTTCTGCATGCACCGATTTATGCGAGATAACGCTATGGAATTAAAGGATTATTACGCCATCATGGGCGTGAAACCGACGGACGAACTCAAAACCATCAAAACCGCCTACCGCCGCCTGGCGCGCAAATATCACCCCGACGTCAGCAAAGAGCCCGACGCAGAAGCCCGCTTTAAAGAAGTGGCGGAAGCCTGGGAAGTGCTGAGCGACGAGCAGCGCCGCGCGGAGTACGACCAGATGTGGCAGCACCGCAACGACCCGCAGTTTAATCAGCAGTTCCACCAGGGCGGCGAGCAAAGCTACAACGCCCAGGACTTCGAAGATATCTTCTCGTCTATGTTCGGCCAGCAGGCCAGGCATTCTCACCAGCCGCACGCCGCGCGCGGCCACGATTTAGAAATCGAAGTTGCCGTATTCCTCGAAGAGACGCTGGCCGAACACAGCCGCACCATCAGCTACAAGCTGCCGGTTTATAACGTGTTTGGTATCGTCGAGCAGGAAATCCCGAAAACGCTGAATGTAAAAATCCCGGCAGGCGTCGGAGACGGGCAGCGCATTCGGCTCAAAGGCCAGGGCACACCGGGTGAAAATGGTGGGCCAAACGGTGACCTGTGGCTGGTGATTCATATCGCGCCGCATCCGCTGTTCGACATTGTCGGCCACAACCTTGAAGTCGTGGTACCGCTTGCCCCGTGGGAAGCCGCGCTGGGGGCAAAAGTCGAGGTTCCTACGCTCAAAGACAGCATTCTGATGACCATTCCTGCCGGCAGCCAGGCCGGGCAGAAACTGCGTATCAAGGGCAAAGGGCTGGTCAGCAAACAGCACACCGGCGACCTGTTCGCGGTGATCAAAATCGTGATGCCGCCTAAGCCGGATGAAAACGCTGCGGCGCTTTGGCAACAGTTGGCAGACGCCCAGTCGGCGTTCAATCCGCGCAAAGATTGGGGGAAAAATAATGGCTAACGTCACCGTCACTTTTACCATCACCGAGTTCTGTCTGCACACCGGCATTCAGGAGGATGAACTCAATGAGATCGTCGGTCTTGGCGTCGTCGAGCCTTACGATTTTGAGGTCAAACCGTGGCAGTTTGACGACCACGCGATCAACATAGCGCAGCGGGCATTGCGGTTACGACGAGAATTAGAACTCGACTGGCCGGGCATCGCCGTGGCGCTCACCCTGCTGGAGGAGAACGAACGCCTGCGCCAGGAGAATCGCCTGCTCCGGCAGCGGATTGGGCGCTTTATTCGCCACCCATAACCACCTCTTCTGGTGGATTATTCAGCAGAATATATCCACCAGCCGTGAACATCCTGAATCATTTAGGAATATTACCTAAGGCAACATCCGCTTCGCTGTGCCAGGCTTATTCACGGTCATAAGGACTGATAACGTTTGTTGAGGATATTATGAAAAAAACGATCATCGCTTTATCTGCAATTCTGCTGGCTGCCCCTGTTTTTGCCGCGACCACCACACATGCAACCGATGAGACCGTCGCCGCGGCACATGAAGGCGCGAACACCGCCAAAGAGAAACTGCACGAGGCAGAGAACAAAGGCGAAGAGCTTAAGCTCAAGTCTAAACACGCCGCCGAAGGGAAGAGTGACAGCACGGGGAGCAAGATAAGCGAAGGCTCCCAGAAGGCTTGGCATAAAACCAAAGAAGGCACCGAAAAGGGTTGGGACGCAACCAAAGAAGGTGCTGAAAAAGGCTGGAATAAGACCAAAGAAGGCGCAACTGACCTGAAGAAAAAGGTTACTGAATAATTAGCCGTCTCTGCACAATAAGCCGCGAAAGCGGCTTTTTTATACCCGAAATCCGAGAGTCACTCATAAGAAGATCGAATGAGTCAGCCGCTTCGTCCATCGCTATACTTTGAAAAAACAACGACTCAGGGATTACGATGTTCACTATTACCCCCTGCTCCCCCGCAGCCCCTGAACTGCAGGCGCTAGTTGCCGAACTGGATGCCTTCCAGGAACAGCTCTACCCCGCGGAGAGCAATCACTGCGTTGAATTAACCACCGTTGCAGAAGGCAACATTCGCTGCCTGCTGGTGCATAATCAGCAGGCCGAGGCCGTCGGCTGCGGCGCTCTCCTGCTACAAGATAACGGCGAAGGCGAGCTAAAAAGGATTTTTATTAAACCGTCTTCCCGTGGCTTAAAGCTGGGTGAAACGATAGTCGCCGGACTGGAGACTGAAGCTCGTCAGGCTGGCTGTGCCGTGCTGCGGCTGGAGACCGGTATTCATCAGCAGCCGGCCATCAGGCTCTACCAAAACTGCGGCTATTCGGTATGCGAGGCTTTTCCCCCCTACCAGCCCGATCCGCTAAGCATTTTTATGGTGAAGCATCTCTAGGGATACTCTCTGGCAAAATATGCGTGGGGGATTTGCCTCACGCTTTTTTAAACACCCCTGAAGCTGATCCCGGTCTTCGCTATGCTCAGCTCAGCGCTGATTCTTGGCCAGGTACACGATCTCGCCAGCGCGCTTTCGCTGGCGGCGATCCTACTGGCCCTGGTCATCGGCATGAAAAAAGAGCGTCCGCTCAGCCGCTAGTTATGCAGCGTCACGCTGTCGTCCACGCTCTGGCGCCACATGCGAACCTGAGCAGAAGGCGCATTCGGGTCGGCATAGCCGAAGGAGATCCCGAACAGCAGGCGATAATCGTCCGACACGCCAAGAATTTTACGCGTCGCATCGGCATGGAAGCCGAGCAGCGTCTGCGGAATGCCGGCAAAACCGCGCGCTGCCAAAGACAGCAGGAAGCTCTGCCCGTACATGCCGATGTCGGACGCCACGCGCACGTTGTCGCCAAACGAGGGCATAAACAGGAACGCTACGTGTGGGGCACCGAAGAAGTTGAAGTTACGCAGATACGCTTCACGACGCTTCTCTTTATCGTCCCGGGCGATACCAAGCGCATCGTAATAAACCTTCGCCTGGCGCTGGCTGCGCTCGTAATAATCTCCGTGAAAATCGTCATAGCTGAAGCTGAAATCTGGCGTGACGTTACCCGCCGTATCGTTCTCAATCATCATCTTTTGCAGCGCATCTTTGGTTGCGCCGGAGGCAATATGGACGTTCCACGGCTGCGTGTTGCAGTTGGATGGAGAATGCTGGGCATCCTGCAAAACATCCCGAATTTGTGCCTCTGTCAGCGGCGTAGGCAGAAACGCTCTGGATGAAAAACGCTGACGTACGGCTTTGTCAAAAGCTAAAACTGTATTGCTCATACCATCCTCTCTGTGCTTGCCCGGCGAAACCGGACATCGTTACTTGCCGGGGAGGATAACGCTGCCGGACGTAGCGAAAAACCGTATAATCCATTAAGGACTTTTGCGGAAATTGCACAAATGAAAGATCTGAGCCAAATAAACGCGCGCTCAATGCGCCTCTTCCTTGCCGTCATCAACGAAGGCAGCTTTTCAGAAGTGGCCCGCCAGGAGAACCTTTCCCCCTCTTCCGTTTCCCGCACCGTAATTCAGCTTGAGCAATCGCTGGAGACACAGCTGCTTTACCGCAACACGCGAGCCGTGGTCGCCACCGAAGCGGGGAATATTTACGCTGCAGCGTTCAGGGAAATGCTGAGCCAGCTTGAGCAGGCGCAAAACCAGATTGGCGAGCGCCGCCAGCAGCCCGGCGGCGTTCTTCGCTTCAACGCGCCGGTGTCTTTCGGCCTACGTCATATCGCCCCGTGGATTGCTGAATTCAGCGAACGCTATCCGGCGCTGCGGCTGGAGCTAAACCTGACCGATAACTACATCGACCCGCTGGCGGACGGCACCGATCTGCTGCTTCGTATCTCGCCGATGCAGGACAGCTCGCTGCACGGACGTTTTATTACCCGCCAGCGCGCTTATCTGGTCGCCAGCCCGGCCTATCTCGCACGCTACGGCACACCGCAAAAGCCCGAAGAGTTGCACAGCCATAAACTGCTGGCCTACCGCGGTCTAATGGGGCTTCAGCGCTGGTATTTCACACAGGGAGAAGAAAGAATACAGCTAACGCCGGAGCCTAAAATCGTTTCTGGCAATGCTGAGATGCTGGTGAAAGCGGCAGAAGATGGCGCAGGGATCGTGCTGTTCCCGGACTGGCAAATCAGCGATGCGCTACGGGCCAAGCGGCTTATCCCGATGATGACGGATTACACCGCGTCCTACAGCGCCACCGACCATTCACTCTATATGCTCTACCCCGGCGGGCGTTTTCCGTCGCTCAACACCCGCACCGCGATAGACTTTTTTATGGCGAAGTTTGGCTCTCCGCCCTACTGGCAGGACGCTTAACTCGTTTATCGCCAATCCATTGCATAAACTCGCCGACGTGATTAGCCCACAGATCCGGGCGCGTCATGGTGAAATGCCCCGGCGATGTTGGGGTGCCTGCCTGCACCACGTAGCGGCCCTGTTTTAGCTTCGGCACTTCAGTTTCCAGCACACGCAGGCTGTCCGGGTTGAACTCGTCATCCGAAAAGTTCAGCGCATACAGTTTGGTGGTGATTTTGTTCAGGTCAGGCTCCGGGTTATAGCTGAAGGAGGATCTGAGCGAATAAATCACATCGTTGGTGTCGATATGGTTGGCGGTGAAACGGTTGTTCGCCAGGAACCTGTCCGCCGCGGCCCCGTCCGGGATCGTTCTTTGCAGATCCGGCGCGCTGTCGATCATCATTCGCAGGATGTTGTAGCCCTGAAGCCAGCTCTCAGGCGCCTGCGTATAATTGCCGTTGTGCCAGGCCGGATCGGCTCGCACCGAGTCCACGATCATTCTGCGCCATAGCAGATTACGCCCGGAGACCTTGATCGGTAGCGACACCACCGGCATAACGCCGTCCATCATATCCGGGTACGCCACCGCCCACTGCCAGGCGTTCATGCCCCCCATCGACATCCCTATCACGGCATGCAGATGTTTAATGCCCAACGTTTCGGTCACCAGCTTGTGCTGCAAATCAACCATATCGCCGTAATCGTAGTTGGGGAATTTAGCCTTTAAGCCGTCGCTCGGCTTACTCGACTGGCCATGGCCAATGCTGTCGGCAAAAATCAGATAGTAGCGGCTCGAGTCCAGCGGGCGGCCCGGATCGTAAAGGGATTTGGTCCAGACAGGGCTCAGCAGCGCCCGGCTGTCCGCCCCGGTCCAGTGCAGCACGAGGATCGCATTATCAATCTCTCCCTGCGCATTTCGATGCGCTTTCCCGAGCGTGGCGTAGTGCAGTTTCACCTGAGCCAGCGTTTCGCCATCCCGAAATTTGTAGTCATTGGATACGGCATTGGCCTGATGTGCCGCCGGGTTGAGCTGAGTGTCCCAGGGAGCCGCGGGGGCTGCAAATACGGGGCTGGAGAGCCCGGCACCGGCCAACAAAAGGCTTAAAAGCAGACTGATTTTCGTAAGGGTACGAGTAGGTTTCATCAAGGTTACCTGAGTTAATGAGCGACTGTTCTCTGGCGTCGGACTGTTTAAAACTTGCCCTTCCGCCATTAACTCTTATAATAAGAGTAACAATAAAAAGATCAACAGCAGCTTAACGATTAGCCGGTGGCTTAAATCCGGCTATACACTGTTGCCGGGCCCACGTTGATGAAAAATAAGGAACGCTATGCGCTCGAAAGGTTTTGAAGGTATGACCTGCTCTATCGCCTGCGTGATGGGAGCCTTAGGCGACCGCTGGGGAATGCTGATCATGCGGGACCTGTTTTTAGGCCTCCGCCGCTACGACGATTTTCGCCGCTCAAGCGGCATCACCAATGCCACGCTATCTGACAGGCTAAAAGCACTTGAAGAACAAGGGCTGATTACCCGTCAGCGCTACCAGACGAGGCCGGATCGCTACGAATATTTGCTTACCGAAAAAGGGCGGGATATAGGGCTGGTGCTGCTGAGCATGATGCAGATAGGCAGTAAGTGGAATATCCCGGGCCTTGTGGGGCCGTCGCTTTTCATGGTGGACGGCAGCAGCGGCCATAAAGTGAAAGTTGCCCTTGTGGATGTCGAAACCGGGCAGCAAGTTTCACCGCAGGACGTGATGGTGGAGTTGGGGCCAGGCGCCGACGACCTCACCCGCTGGCGTTCGGCGGGCCGAATCAGAACCCCCGAACCCAGCGAAAGCTAGGTCGGCTTGTAAAGCACAGAGAGAAAAGTGATGAAAATACTGGTGGTTGGGGCAGGTGCAATCGGGGGTTATTACGGCGCAAGGCTGATTCAGGCCGGCGCTGACGTGACTTTTCTCGTTCGGCCAAAACGGGCCGAACTGCTGGCCAAACAAGGGCTGCGGCTGGAAAGCAGTTTGGGCGATTTCAACGCCCCGGTTAATACGGTCACCCGGGACAGCCTCCAGCCCGACTACGATCTGATTTTGCTCAGTTGCAAAACGTACGATCTGCAGGCGGCTATCGAGGACATTACCCCCGCCGTGGGCCCTTCGACCGCCATTTTGCCTTTCCTCAATGGCCTCTCGGTTTACGACGAACTCGACGCTCGTTTTGGCCGTGACCGGGTGCTCGGCGGCGCGGCTTATATAGCCACCACGCTCAACGCCAACGGCGAGATCAAGCAGATGGGTGCGGCGGATCAGGTTGTTGTCGGCGCAAGGTCGCCAGCCACGCTTGATGTAGCAAAAGCGATTTACGCACTGTTAGCCTCTTCCGCTGGTGTGCGCGTGCAGTCAGAAAACATTATGCAGGCGCTCTGGAACAAATGGGTGATGCTGGCTTCCGGCGCGTTGATGAACTGCCTGATGCGCGGCACGGTGGGAGATATCATGGCGACACAGGACGGCGAGGTGCTGATGAAACAGGCGATTTCGGAGAGTCTGAGCGTCGCCGCAGCAGAAGGCTATGCGCTGCCGCAGGCGGAAATCACCAGCATCGAAAAACGCCTGCTGGATCCACAATCCGCCTGGGCCGCATCGATGAGGCGCGACATTGCCAGCAATGCGCCACGCCTGGAAGGTGATGACATTGTCGGCGACATGATTACCCGCGCCACCCGAAACGGCCTGAACGTGCCGCTTTATCGGGCGGCATACTGCCATCTCCAGGTTTATGCCCACCAGCACACGCCTGGCGCGGCGGCCCAGCAGCCGTTCAAATAGCGAGGTCATATGGAGCTTCTCGCCAACGAGTGGACGCAATTTGTCGCGGCGCCGTCACAGGGGCTCCAGGGCCTGCACGCCCATTTTAATAAGCACCGCTACGAACGCCATTCCCACGATTACTTTGTGATCGGCACTTTGGACGTCGGAGCCTCGAAAGTGGGGCTGGCCAGCGGATCAATCATCGCACCTGCAGGCAGCGCGATGATTGTAAATCCGGGGGATGCCCACGACGGCAGCGTTTACTCCGAGCAGGGTTATACCTATAGCATGCTCTACGTGCAGCCCTGGGTTGTGGACGGCATTGCTCATGAGCTGGAACTGAATCCCAACCGCGGCCTTTGCTTTACCAGCCCGGTGTTAAGCGACCCGGATATCGTGGCCGGGCTGCAAACCCTTCACCGCACACTTTTTCAACAGCAGGACAGCTTAGCGCTGGAGGTGACGCTGATTGACGCGTTAAAACCACTACTGAGCCGCTATTCCACTCGCCGTTTTACGCTACAGGAAGAATGCCACGAGCCGCGAATCGCCAGGGTGAGAGAACTGATTCACGCCAGCTTTGCTTCCACGCTGACCACTGAAGATATGGCGCAGGCCTCCGGGCTGAGCCGTGTTCGCCTGAACCAGCTTTTCCGTGCCGCTTATGGCCTGTCGCTGCACGCCTACCTCAACAGAGTCCGCATGGATGCGGCCAGGCAAATGCTCCGCGCGGGCCAATCTGCTGCAGACGTTGCCACCGCCGTTGGCCTGTTCGATCAAAGCCATTTGATTCGCCGCTTTAAAGGCTGTTTCGGCATCACGCCCGCACAATTTGTTAGCGCTCATTTTTCAGATATCCAATACGGCCGCCGCTGACGTTTTCATACTTCTGCGCTTTAAGGTCTTTCTTTCCTTCGGAGCAGAGTATGTCTCATTCCACGGATTCACCGTCCGTCAGCCAGGCCAGCGCGCGAGTGTCCGCCTGGGTCATGATTGTGATTGGCGCGGGAAGCGTGCTGTCGTCGCTCGATCTGTTTGTCGTCAACCTCGCTTTCCCGGCTATTCGCGATAGCTTTGCCGGGGCCACTAACCAGGCGCTGTCTTGGGTGATCAGCGCCTATTCCATTGCCTTCGCGGCGTTTCTGGTGCCCGCTGGCCGAATGGCGGATATATATGGCCGCAAACGTACCTTCAAAGCAGGCCTGGCGGTGTTCTCGGTGGCGAGTGTGGCCTGCGCTTTTGCCCCGGACGTAATCTCGCTCATTTGCGCGCGGGGCCTGAAAGGTTTGGGCGCAGCGCTGATGATCCCCACCAGTCTGGGGCTGCTGCTGGCGGCGTACCCAAAAGAGCGCCATAAGCAGATGGTAGGGATTTGGGCCGCAACCGGCTCCGTTGCCGCCGCGCTAGGCCCAATGCTCGGCGGAGCGCTGGTAAATATCGACTGGCGATTGATCTTCCTGATCAACCTGCCGGTGGCGATCCCGGCGCTGTGGCTGAGTAAGCATCTGACGGAAACGGAGGTCGTAAAGCGCCGTTTCCCGGATATTCTCGGCTCGCTGATGCTGGTTGTGGGGCTTGCGCTACTGGTGGCCGGGATCTCTTGGGCCAGCGACTGGGGCTTCGCCAGCGCCAGGCTCTGGACGGTGTTGGGCGGGGCGTTCGTCTTCCTGACGCTGTTCGTTCGTCGCTGCCTGACACAGCCCGCCCCGGCGCTCGACCTGCGGGTATTCCGCGTGCCTGCATTTACCCTCGCCACGCTGGGCATGGCCTTTTTCTACATGAGTTTTGCCATCATGCTGCTGGGCGGCAGCCTGTTTTTGACCCAGGTCTGGCACTGGCCAACCGTTGAGGCTGGCACCGCTTTTGGCCTCGGTCCCGGCACCGCCGTGGTTGCCTCGCTGATCGCGGGTAGAACGGGGTTCTCCCCTAACAAACTCACCATCGCCGCCGGTATTTTGTATGTAATAGCCGGTCTCTGGTGGTACAGCGCCCTTAGCGCCGAACCGGACTATCTGCTGGCCTATCTGCCTGCGCTGATGCTGACCGGAGCCGGAGCGGGTATCGGCCAGACGGGGTTTATCGCAGGCGGCACGGCGGCGCTCCCGGCGCAGCAATATTCCACCGGCACCGGGATCATTAACACCTCGCGGCAAATTGGGGCCGCCATAGGCGTGGCGGTGTTTGTGGCCGTGTCCGGCAGCGCCGTTGCCAGCGAGCAGTACCACACTGCGTGGCTGCTGATGTCACTCTTCGGGCTTATCGCCTCACTGTCAGCGCTGCTGCTAAGCGCGAAGCGGTAGCGCTTATTTTTCCAGTAAGCCCAGGCGAATAAAACTTTCGGCGGTGGCGACAATCGCCTCCTCCGGGGAACGCGGTGCCCAGCCGAGCAGGTTCACCGCTTTCGCATTGGTCACGTTCATGTCCACGCCCAGCAGAGTCAGCGATCCTTTCATGCCCGGATTTTTGTGCGCCGCCAGGCGCACCATCCAGTCGGGCAATGCCAGAGTAGAAACTTTGCTGGCGGCTTCGCCGAGGTGTTTGCGCAGAATTTTCGCCACCTCCACCATCAACAGGCTGCGGCCGGAACTGGCAAGGAAGCGCTCGCCGTTGGCTGCCGGGTGCGTCATCGCCAGCCAGTGCAAATCGGCCACGTCGCGCACGTCCACAAAACAAGAGTTGATGTTCGGGTTGCCTTTTTGCCCATCCAGCATGTTTTTTACCAGCCGGGTGGAGTGGGAAAAATCAGGCCCCAATACCGGCCCCATCACCGCCACCGGATTCACCGCCGACAGCTCCAGGCCACGCCCTTCTTTCTCCACAAAGTCCCAGGCGGCCTTTTCCGCCAGCGTTTTCGATTTCTGATAGGGCCACACTTTGCCGGACACGTCGCTCCAGTCCGTTTCATCAAACGGACGGCGATGGCTTGCCGGGTGCCCGACGCCAACGGCCCCAAAGGCTGAGGTGAGTACGACGCGCTTAACCCCGGCAAAGCTTGCGGCGCGGAGCACTCGCAGGTTGCCGTCTACCGCAGGTTTGATCCAGTCTTCGTCGGTGGCGTGGTTGCCGGAAGGCGTCGGCGATGCGCCATGCATTACGTAGCGGCACCCGGCCATCGCTTCAGCCCAGCCTTCATCTGCCATTAAATCTGCAACGAAAAAGGAGAGACGATCGCCCGGTTCACAGCCGCCCTCTTTCAGGTTGTTGAGCACTTCTGCTTTACGGTCAGCGGAACGCACGGTGGTACGAACCTCATAGCCTTTAGCCAGCAGCGTAATGATGCAGTGCTGGGCAATAAATCCGGTTCCGCCGGTAACTAATACGCGATCTTGTGTCATGCTTCTGTCCTCTGTGGCCTGGCAAGCAGGCGGTATACGTTCATTTGCTGCGCAGAATAAAACCAGCCAGTCGGATTTTGAATGCTTGATAGTCCGTTCTACTTGCGTGATAGTACGAGAATGCACACCGACCCGTTTTCTGAAATCCTCAAGTTTGCCGACGCAGAGTCGCTGGTCACCGGCGGCTTTACCGCGGGCGGCGACTGGGCGCTTCAATTCCCCCCGCCGGATAAAATCAAGTTCTTCGCCATCGTCAAAGGCAGTTGCTGGGTGATGCTCGAAGGCCACGCGGAACCGATACATTTTTGCACTGGCGACGTCGGCCTGCTGAATGCCAGGCGGGCGTTTATTGTCGCCAGCTCACCGGAAATCAAACCGGTCGATGCCATGAGCGTTTTTAAGGCCGGAGAGCGGAACTACGCCGCTCTGGGGGAAGGGAAAGAGTTTGAGTATATGGGTGGACACGTCCTGCTGGATCCCAATCGCGGGCAGATGCTTGCTCAGGTGTTGCCACAGTGGATTCACATCCCGGCCGCATCCCCGCAGGCGACGTCTTTCCGCTGGCTGCTCGATCAGCTGATTGCCGAAAGAGAAACGGCCCAGCCCGGCACCCAGCTCGCCTCCGCACAGCTTTCGCAGTTGCTGTTTATTCAGATCCTGCGTGCCCATTTGCAAACCAGCAGTTCGCTGCCGGCAGGTTTGCTGCGCGCGCTGGGTGATGCTCGCCTTGCCCCGGCGCTGCAGCTTATACACGCTAATCCGTCTCGTAACTGGCGCCTGGAAGATCTCGCCAAAGCCTGTGCCATGTCGCGCACCACATTTGCGGAGTATTTCCGTAACGTATCGGGCATTACTCCTGTGGCTTATCTTACCCAGTGGCGTATGCGGCTGGCGGAGAAAGCGCTGCGCGAACAGGCAGATCAAATTGCCATGGTGGCCCAGTCCCTCGGCTACACCTCCGAAAGCGCTTTTAGCAACGCCTTCAAGCGCGAAACCGGGCTGTCGCCCAAAGCCTGGCGTGACGCTGCCCGCAGCACGGTAAGTTGAGAATAAAAAAACGCCGCACAATAGCGGCGTGAGTCAGTGAAATAATCTTATTTAATTTGCGAAGAGACACGCCATAAGTCCACGCCGCCTTCGGTGGCATGAGTGTCAATCTCGGCCAGCTCCTGAACGCTGAACGCCAGGTTATCCAGCGCCTTTAGCGAGTCCGCAAGCTGCTCCACGGTACGCGCACCAATCAACGCGGAGGTGACACGAACGTCGCGCAGAACCCAGGCAATCGCCATTTGCGCCAGCGTTTGCCCACGGCTTTCCGCCACGGCATTCAGCGCGCGGATCTTATTGAGGTTCTCCGTATTTAACATGCCAGCCACCCGAGAGCCTTCTCCGGCCGCACGCGCGCCCTGCGGCACACCATTCAGGTATTTCGACGTCAGCATGCCCTGAGCCAGCGGGGAGAAAGCAATGCAGCCGCTGCCGATCTCTGCCAGCGTATCCAGCAACCCGTTTTCAATGGTCCGATTCAGCATTGAATAGTTCGGCTGGTGAATGAACAGCGGAACTTTCTCTTCAGCCAGAATTTGCGCCGCCTGGCGAGTCAGCTCTGGGGAGTAAGAAGATATTCCCACGTAAAGCGCTTTGCCCTGGCGATGCAGCTGTACCAACGCCCCCATTGTTTCCTCAAGCGGCGTATCGGCATCCACGCGATGGCTGTAGAAAATATCGACATAATCCAGTCCCATGCGCTTCAGGCTTTGCTCGCAGCTGGCAATCAGGTGTTTTTTTGTGCCCGTTGGACCACCGTAAGGACCTGGCCACATATCCCACCCGGCTTTGGTGGAAATAATAAGTTCGTCACGGTAAGGGGCAAAGTCTTTTGCCATCCAGCGTCCGAAGTTCTCTTCCGCCGATCCCGCTGGTGGGCCATAGTTGTTGGCGAGATCAAAGTGGGTAATACCATTATCAAAAGCATGACGCAGAATGGCTCTGCCGGTTTCAAAAACATCTACACCGCCGAAGTTTTGCCACAGCCCCAACGAAATAAGCGGTAACGCCAGGCCACTTTTTCCCGTTTTACGGTATTGCATATTATTGCTGTAACGAGATGGTGCAGCACTGTAATTCATAACGCATTCCTCATGGTGAAGAAAAATATCAACGACAAGTTCGCATTAGATTAATAAAGCAAAACTCATAAAGCAGAGGTTTATAACCGACGATAATTCATCAACGTAATAAAAAGGAAATTAACCAATGAATAGCTATTTTGGGCACGATAAATATCCATTGCGAAATCTATTTTCTCAGCGTATCGTTAATCTGTAAAATTCATTATTGAGATTGAATTAATCTTTACTGGAGATAAATGATGGAGCTGCGCCAGATTCGGCATTTTATTGCCGTTGCGGAACACGAAAATTTTACCCGCGCCGCACTCAGCATGCATATTGTGCAGTCGGCGCTGTCCACCTCCATCAAGCAACTAGAAGAAGAGCTGGGGACACCGCTGTTTATACGCTCCACGCGGAAAGTCCGCCTGACGATGGCCGGAAAAGTGTTTTTGCACTATGCCCACACCATCGGCCATTACGTGGATAAGGCGGTGCAGGAAGTGGAGGCGATTGTGTCATTGAAAACCGGGACGCTCTCCATTGGCACGGTGCAAAGCGTGCCGCCGTTTATTGATTTACCGGAACTTCTGGAAACATTTATCCGTAAGTTTCCCGATTTCGAGGTCAAGCTTTGCCAGGGCTCTTCTGAAAGACTGAATGAAAAAATCCAAAACCAGCAAATCGATCTCGCGATTATGCCGGTGGAGGAAGTCTCTGACCGGCTGGCCTCGCGTATCATTGCCTGCGATGAAATGGTGCTGGCCTTCGCCCACGATTTTCCTGGCCTGCCCGCAGAAGGGGAAACCATCGCGATGGAGGCGCTGGCCGGCCTGTCATTTATTGATTTTGAGTCAGGCCAGGGGACACGAAAGGTCAACGACGGATGCTTTGCGCTACAGGGCTTAACTCGAAAAATCACCTTTGAAGTAAGCGATCTTGATACGCTACTGAGCCTTGTAGAGCGGAAAATGGGGGTTGCACTGCTGCCGGAAGAGGTGGTGCTGGCCCGGGGCGACAAGCTGGCGCGACTGAAAATCAGTAACGCGGATTTATGCTGGGAGTTGGCCGTGGTCTGGCTAAGTGACACCCCGGGCAGCCTGAAGGTTCACGACCGCCCCGTACAAGAGTTTTTGGATATTCTGGATCCAGAGGGTGAGGAAGCCTGAACGCCCCGGCCCGTCAGGAACCCGCTGCCGTTGGCGGGACAGATATTCGCAACGTTCTGGCGGCCAGCGCAATACCGGCCAACAGCAGAGCCACCAGCCACAAAGAGAGCTGTAGCCCAAACCAGCCGCTCAACGCCCCAATAATCACCGGCCCCAGCAGCATGCCGGTGTAGGCCATGCGGGTGACAAGTGCAATCTCCTGACTGGCATCGCCTTCCCCCAGCGAGGCGACGATAATAAACATCAGCGGTACGAGGGTGGAAACCCCCAGCCCCAGCAGTAAAAAACCCATCAGCGCATTGCCCGATGAAGAAGAGAGCAGCACGATACTCATCCCGATAAATCCAACCGAGGCCATCAGCGACAGCAGGGTTCTCTCACGCACGGCACGACGTAACATATCCCCGCTAAAACGCCCTGCCGTCATTCCCACGGAGGAAAAGGCGTAGCCAAGGTAAGCCCGACTCTGTTCTGGATGCAGAAACTCCTGCATGTAGAGCGTGCTCCAGTCGTAAATGGCCCCCTCACATAGCAAAGCCAGAAAGGCCAACAGCCCTAATATCCAAAGCGGCAGTTTACTGCCGGTAGTCTTTTCTTCAGCTTTCTCTTCTTTCTTAGGGGGAACCGTTTCTGGCAGTGTTCTGGCGAGCAGCAAAGAGATTATCGTGGCCGCGATCAGCATGACTGACAGAGAGTAAAGCGAAGAGAATGTGAGGTGATGCGACAACAATCCTGCCAACGATCCGATTATCCCTCCAAGGCTAAACATGCCGTGTAGCTTCGACATAAATTTATGTCCACTGGCGCGTTCCACCGCAGTGGCCTCCACATTAGTTGCCACGTCAAGTGCCGCCAGAGACAGGCCAAAAACCATCAGCAGCAGGCAGGAAACAGCGAAATAAGGACTCAGAAAAACCAGCCATAAGCTTAAGGGGTAGAGTACGCTGAACGTCCCAATAGCCTTTTGGGCCCCCAGCGATGAGACCCATAACCCCAGCCGTTTCATCGCCAGAATCGCGCCTAACGACATCGAAAACAGCGCGACAGACAAGACGCTGTTACTCACATGATGGGCCTGTTTCAGCCAGGGAATAAAGACGCCCCAGGTCGAGAAAATAACACCGTTAATAAAATAGAGCGCAAACAGCGTTAACATTGATTTCTTATATGGCTGCATCATTTTTTGACTTAAATCCCAGAGCAGAAAAGAGAGGCCAATGGCCTCTCATGAACAACAAAGTCCTCCCTGCAACCTACAATCCCTGAATTTCGCGCCATCCTTCCAGATACGTTTTTTCCGCCGGAGACGGCAGATCTAATGCCAGCTGGGCACGATGCCAGAACGGATAAATGGCCGCCGGGCGCCCCGCTGCTTCGATTTTCAACATCTGTGCTTCCGTCAGCGTCAGGTGGATAGAGGCAATATTTTCCTTGAGCTGCGCTTCGTTACGCGCCCCTAAAACTAGAGTATCTACGTTCGGACGCTGCCTGACCCACGCCAATGCGACCTGTGGAACGGTTTTACCACATTCCGCCGCAACCTCTTTCAGCACGTCGATCACCTGGTATAACCGTTCGCGATCGCTGATGTGTGGCTCGGTCCAGGTCGATCCCTGGCGCGTTCCATCCTGCGGCGGCGTTTCCCGGTCAATAAGCCCGGTCAACAAGCCTTCACCCAACGGGCTCCAGATCATCGACCCAATACCCATTTCTTTACCGCCGGGCAGCAGTTCATATTCGGCATCACGCCCTTCCGCAGTGTAATAAATCTGCTGGGCAACCGGCGCGGTATAGCCCAGTTTTTCCGCAAGATATTTGGTTTTCGCCAGCTGCCAGCCGCTGTAGTTAGACACACCCCAGTAACGAATTTTACCGGCCAGGACCAGCGAATCCATGACTTCCAGCGTCTCTTCCACCGGCGTCACACCGTCCCAGCCATGAATCCAAAAGAAATCCAGCCAGTCCGTTTTGAGGCGACGGAGGGACTCATTCACCTGAGGAATGAGATGCTGGCGAGAGGCACCGCTGCCGTTCGGCCCTTCATGCATGCGAAACCGTGCTTTGCTGAACAGCAGCCAGTCATCGCGCTGCCCCAGTAAAACCTCGCCAAGGATGCTTTCCGCCTGGCCAAAAGAGTACAGATTGGCGGTATCAATCGCATTAATCCCCGCGTCGCGGGACAGCGCGATCATCGAGGCAGCCTGCTTCACATCAACGCTTCCGGCCCGATCAAAACCAAAATCACCGCCAAAAGTCAGGGTGCCGAGCACATACTGCGAAACCTGCAGGCCGGACTGACCCAGATTGACATACTGCATAGAGACTCCCGTAAAAAATTAATTAACTGAAAATTAAAGGCATTACGCCTTCCAGTAGGTGGTAATATCTGGTGCCAGCCCATTCACCGGATCGTTTTTTGGAAACGACAGGGAGGCCATACGCGTCTTCATTTCGGCTGTAGGTGCTTCCCGGCAAATATCGAAACTTTGCCCTGCCGGGTAAGCCCCAACGACCAGAAAATCGTCGCTAGCCGACAGCCGACAATGTCCGATACCGGCAGGTAAAAGCACCACATCTCCGGCATTAACCGTAACTTCATGCCCCTCTGGTCCCCCCAGCATCAGGCGAGCCGTACCGCCTGCAAACCCCAGAACTTCATGTGCCGTGGAGTGATAATGGTGGTAGTCATAAACCCCGTTACGCCATTGCGGAAACCACTGATTCGCCGCGAAGATGGCCTCCATTTGCGAGGCAATATCGCCCTGCATCACTACGTTTCTGTAATGCAGCACCGGCAGCTTTGCATTATTAGGTACCCAGCCGTTGGCCGTAATTATTGTGGCTTCAGGTGTTACCCTCGAACTGGCCCAACCACGAGCTGGGGTGAGCGCTATTCCGGCCCCTGCTGCAAGGACCGATTTAATAAAATCTCTTCTGTCGAATGTGGCCATAACAATATATTTCCGCGTCGTGATGAGAAAAAAGAAATGCACCAGCGCTGTAGGCACTTGTGTAGCATAGCCAGACGGATTTATTTTTTAAGTAGATTATTTAGATGGGAATTATCTATGAGAGAGATACTGATTGAATAATAAAAAGAAAAATGAAAAAGAGGGGGAACAAATAGTCTTTTTATGAAAAAACGGCCAGATTATCCCGGCCGTTTTTGGGTTGAATCAGAACCCGTATTTCACGCCAATCATCGCGGAGGTGTCGTGGTAGCCTTTATCGCCGATTTGCTGCGCGACGCCGCCCCACATGTTGAGATCATGGGAAATCTGCCCTTGCACGCCAAGTTTAAGCTGGCCGATGTTGCGGGCCCCCTCTTCATTGAGCAGCTTATTTCCCATTCTCACGCCAAAGTTTTTGGTGTTATGCAGCCAGTCTGCTTCCACGTAAGGCTTGAATTCACGCCCTTTGCCGTCGTCCTCTGTGCGGTGGCCGCGCAGGTATAACCGCACGCCAAGGCGAGACTGCAGGTTACCCTGGCCGCTGTCCTGCACGCGAGTGCCGTTAGCTTCCGTATGTTCAGCGCTGTGAACGCCCATCCAGGTCAGCTGCGCCTGAGGTTCAAGATAGACGGCCTGACGCTCGCTTTCGCTAAGCAGCATGTTATAGCCGCTTTCAAGCGACGCGGTGAAGCCGCGGCTCTTGTAATCCTCATTCGGCAAATCGTCACCGCTGACGCGGTTGTTAAACCAGTTGTACATCACCCAGCCGTCAACATAGACGCCTTCGCGGGAAACCGCGTTATGGTACCAGGTGCCGTAAGCCCCGACGCTGTAACCGTCCAGCTCGGACTCAGAGCGATAGCCGGTCAAATTTGAACGTGAGTTGCCCTGCACGTTGCCATAGCCTGCCATCAGCCCCGCGCCCCAGCGATCGGTCTGATTGCTGGTGCCGTGCAGGAATTCATTCCCCAGCTGCGCAGCGTAGCGGTTGGCGCTGGAGCTTACCTGGCCTTCCCCGGTGTGGAAGCGGTTCTGCCCGCCTTCCTGACGCAGCCAGAAAGTGCTGCGGGACATGCCGCGTTCATCCAGCGGGGCACGGTATTCGGTGGCACCTTCGCGATCGTCTAGCGTCAGGTTGAAAAGCGTATTCGCCGCCGTCAGGTTTATCAGATAGCTGCCCGCCTCAGGCCGATAAACCGGCACCGGATCGGGCTGGGTCGGTGGTGCCGTAGGCCCAACAGGATCGACTGGTGGTGTCACAGGATCGACTGGTGGTGTAACCGGGTCGACTGGTGGTATCACAGGATCAACAGGCGGTTCCGGAGGTAGATTGCTCATAGAGGTCAGATACCAATTCTGCCCCTTCTGCACCAGGCTGTAGTCCCATGCCCCGGCAACAATACGCCCGGACTGGGCAAACGCCCCCGCCGCAGAGCTGCCGCCCACGGTCACCACTTCTATCCCCTGCTGAGTTTCAGCCCCCTGGCCGCCAACGTTGTTGACCGCCAGCACGGTTGAACCAGACGTCGCCCCCTGAATCACTAGCTTGTCAGTGACAGATGCATCATCCCCCAACACGGTATTCACGTTCAGTTGGCTGTCGGTGCCGCCTGTATAATCGCCGCCGACATTCAGTGTGTTACCGACGATATCGGCACGGCGAGAAAGATTCACAATCCCGCTGTTATTCAGATCGCCGTTCACAGTGAAACTGGCTGCATCGTCGTTCGCCTGCCGCGGGCTGCCGACGGTTAAGGTACTGCCGGTTTCCAGCGTGGCTGCGCCGATGCCACCAGTCCCGGAAAGCAGGGTCGCGCTCTTAGCCGTAACATCGCTGACCAAAGATCCCGTCACGTCCAGGCTCCCTTCCGCCAGCGTGGTCGCGCCGGTGTATGTGCTGTCCCCGGTCAGGGTCAACGCCCCGCTGCCAAGCTTGGTCAACGCCCCGCTGCCGGTCACGCCCTGATTGATGGTCGTATTGAACCCCTGAGTGTCCAGCGTCCCACCCGCGTTTTCCAGCGTGATGGGGCGCTCTAAATCAAAGCTATTGCTTAATTGCAGCGTACCGCCGGCAAAGGTCAGCAGGCTGGTGTCTGACCCCAGCGCGTCGTTCTCAGCCACCTGCAGAATGCCGTCATACAAAGTCCAGGACGTTGAGGCAACCGTAGTGTTGTTCAGCACCCAGGTACTTGCCCCCGTTTTATGGAAATGTTCGAACCCTTCATACTGGATGCTGTCGCCAATATTGGCGGCATCGAACTGGCTATTGGCATCACCGCCCAAAATAAGCGTGCCATCACCGCCGATAGCCTGCACGGTGCCCTGCACGTTATAGCCATCGCGCAGCTCCAGGGAGTTGGTTCCGCCGGTAAACAGAATGGCCTGCGAGCGGTTTTGCCCGTTGAAATCCAGCCCGCCGCTGATGGTTCCGCTGTTGACGATAGTCATATCGCTGCCGCTGATCCCGACTCCGCCGACACCGATATCCCCAACGCCGTTTATTCCGCCTGCAGTACCGGGTTCACCGCCGTTACCGCCCGAAATCGTACCGGTATTTACAACGCTGCCGCCACCGGAGGTAATACTGATCCCAGCCCCACCTGCGCCACCGGTACCGCCGCTGCCGCCGTGGCTGGTATCACCGCCGCTGCCGCCACCGGTACCGCCGAGCCCGCCGGTAATACTGGCGCCAGCGTCGTTGGTCAGCGTGCCGTTGCCTTCGATGGACAAACCGTTCCCACCTTTTGCGCCGGTTCCGCCGTCGGACGTCGGGCTGTTACCGTTCGCCCCCGCACCGCCGTTACCGCCCACAAACGCACCGTGGTTAGTCACGTTCCCGGTTCCGACAATGGAGACTGCATCACCACCTGCGCCACCTACGCCGCCGCCGCCGGCAGAATCATCCCCACCTTTACCGCCGGTGACGACGCCGCTGGATTCATTGATAACATCGCCGCCGCCGTTGATTTCAATCCCAATGCCCCCGGCACCGGAGTCACCGCCCTGCGAGGTACTTAAATTGCCGCTACCGCCGCCGCGGTTGCCGAGCCCGCCGGTCACTTCACCAAAGTTGCTGACGCTGCCGCCGCCTTCAAGCTCGATCCCGCTGCCGCCTTTCCCGCCGTCACCGCCGTCACCACCGCTGAGATTATCCCCGGAACTGTTAGAGTTACCGCCGCCACCTGTCCCGGCGTTGCCACCGATAACATGGCCGCCATTGTTATTAATGACGTTGCCGCTGCCTTTAACCGTAATCCCACAGCCGCCGTTGCCGCCTGCAGAACCATAACCTACAACGCCTGTTCCCTGGCCAGACTCAACCGCCCCGCCGTTACCGCCGTCGCCGCCGCCGCCGCCCAAGATTCTGCCGCTGTTAGTTATCGTACTGGTGTCGCTCAGCGAGACCCCGCTCCCGCCTTCAGCCGCCTCACCGCCGCTCCCGCCAACGCCGATCACATTAGCATTGTTTTTGGTGTCGGCATTAGCCGCCAGGCCGCCCGTGGCACCCCGCCCACCGGTAATTTCTCCGGTGTTAGTGACGTTCCCGCCCAGGGTCAACATGACGCCATCCCCGCCCGCGCCGCCTGCTCCACCGCTGCCGCCGTGGAGCGTTTCTCCCGCCGTCGTTTGGTCGTTTGCCGCTGCGCTTCCGGTGTTACCCCCGGTACCACCATCGCCGCCGGTGATAGAACCGCCGTTGGTATAGCTGCCCGTGCCGGTGATCAGCACGCCAGCGCCACCGTCACCACCGTCACCGCCGTTACCCCCGTTGCCCGCATCGGCCACGTCCGTGGTATTGCTGCCGCCGTTGCCTCCCCGACCACCATTTCCGCCTGTGATATCGCCGCTATTGCTACCGCTGCTGCTGTTCAGCACCGACCCGGCTGAGCCGCCACCGCCACCGCCGCCGGCAGAACCGCTGCCGTTGGTGGCTGTCCCGTCTGGCTGCTGGCCTGTACCTCCGGTAGCGGTGCCAGGAGGGAGTGAATTATCCACGCCATTTACGCTTCCTGCGCCGCCATTTTCCCCCTGGCTGCTCCCCTGCCCACGCTCACCGGAACCACCGTCGCCGCCGTTGCCGCCGATGCCCGTTGTGGTATCCATTGTGCCGCCACCGCCGCCCTGAGCGCTGTCAGAAGAGGTCGCCGGGCCACCGGTCTGGCCATCTGCGGCAAACGTTAGCTGTGGAATAGCGCTTAATAAGGCGGCACTGATAGCGGTGGCTATCAAGCGTCGCTTGCCGGGGTTCTGTAATATACGGGGCATTTGCATCCTCTTTAACTCTGCGGAGTCTGTTGATTCGAAATATCAGAAACAGGCGTGCAACAATTTATTTAAAATTACCTTCGGGTTTTAAAAGACGAACGAAAACAACTTTCAAACGAAAGATAAAATCACTAAAAATGTTTCCGGTGTTAATTTAATGTAATTACAAAAACACCAAAACGATGATGAAATTAACCTTTCAGGGCCATGTATTTCATGAAAGAAGTTTATTTTGGTTAATAATTTTAACACCACAAAAATAGACTTAAGCAAAATTAAATTGTATTACAATTTGATTTGACGCATGGAATTAATAATAAGGGGAATTTGATCGAGGATAAAAACTGATAATCTTAGACAAAAAATACTGAGTAACCGATTGTTTTTATTAATCTTAAAACCATTGAACACATATAATCGTGAAATAATCAAAAACAACAGCTTACAGATTAATCCTATTAGCAAGTGAGCATTAATTTTGTTTTTGAAAGCAAAGAATCAATTTAGTTATCAAAAAAACACGAATAAAAACCCTGCCTTCAGTGCAACAAATAAGCCATTAATAAGCTTAAAAAGCCCCAGCAAAGTCTATTTAATATCACGTAAATGCGTCGCAATTCCCCATTTAACCAATTTGATACATTCACCTTCAATATTCATGATGCTATAACTGCAGTTTTGATGTCCATATTGTCTGAGATCGTCGGTAATTAAAGCGCCTTTCAATTGCCAGATGACAATTTCCAAAGCATGGCCGTGAGTGACAATAATCACCGTGTCGTTCCGGTGGCGTTCATTCAAATCGTTCAGGCAGGAAAACAGACGGCGACTAACGTTATCCAGCCACTCCCCTTCAGGAGTCACCCGGTGCGGCTCGCCCGATAGAAGGGTATTAAACAGCTCAGGATGTGTTTTTTGCGCCTCGATAATATTTAGCCCCTGGAGTGGGCCAAAATCACGTTCCTGTAGACGTTCATCCACGGTTGTCTGGCTGCGCAATTCACTGGCCAGCACATTAGCCGTGCCCTGTGCACGCAGCGCCGGTGACGTGTAAATATGGGGGACGGATAAATCGGCCAACTCGGCAGCTAGCGCAAAGCTCTGCCGGAGCCCCCGCGCCGTGAGCTGGCTTTCCAGCCTTCCCTGAATAATCCCTTGTTGATTCCCCTCACTTTCGCCATGCCGTACCAGAATTGCCCGCACGCTCTTTCCTTTGTTGAAAATTTAATTTAGCATTTACTAAATTTAGAGTTACCTAAAGTAAAAATCATGACACCTGAACTCTCCCAGCTTCAGTCTAGTGCGGACGAAGCCGCCAAATTGCTAAAAGCCATGAGCAATCCCCGGCGTTTACTGATCCTCTGCCTGCTGCTCGACTCCCCAGGCACCGGAGCAGGAGAACTTGCTGCCGCCGCAGGATTGAGCCCCTCAGCGACCTCCCAGCATCTGACGAAAATGAAGGATGAAGGGCTCATAGAGCACCAGCGTAATGCTCAGCGTGTGCTCTATTTCATCAAAAATAGCGCGGTACGCGAAGTGATCGCGACGCTGAAAACCATTTACTGCCCCTGAGGAACATCATGACTATTTCATCCATCTTGCCAGAAGAAGCGAAAAAGCTCATTGCCGGCGGTGCCGCGCTGATCGACATCCGCGAGCCGGATGAACATGCCCGTGAGAACATTCCAGAGGCGCATCTGATGCCGCTTTCCGCCATTGAAAACGGCGCCAGGCTGGGGCCGCTAGATCCTCACGACGTGGTGATTTTCCACTGTCAGTCCGGAATGCGTTCTTCTCAGCATGCCCAAAAGCTGGCGGCGCTTGCCGAACCGGCCCAGGTCATGCTGCTGGCCGGGGGCCTCGAAGCATGGAAAAAAGGCGGGCAGGAGATTCTGGAGGATAAAAGCCAGCCTCTGCCAATTATGCGACAGGTACAAATTGTGGCGGGGACGTTAATCCTACTTGGGGTCGTGCTCGGATACAGCGTTAATAGCGGATTTTTCCTGCTTTCCGGCTTTGTTGGAGCCGGTTTATTGTTCGCAGGTATCAGCGGATTTTGCGGTATGGCACGTCTACTGGCCTGGCTGCCGTGGAACCGGCGATAGCGTATCTTGCTTTATCCGCCTCGATTTCTGATCTATGGTTATCAGGCGGCAAAACCGCATTAAATTCCCTTAGCATTCAGAGGTTTTTCTATGTTCAAACCAGGTGATGTGGTGCAGCCCAAACAGGGCGGCCCTAAGCTACAGGTGGTTGAGGTTCAGGGAGAGGATTTGATTTGCGTCCCGGCCGCGACCTTAGGTGCGGATCAACTGACGCTGAAAGCAGATTCGGTTTCGCTGTACCAGGAAGAAGGCGATTTCGGCGTTTGCTAAGCAACAATAAAAACGGCGTGGGGTTAATCACGCCGTTCTTCTCAATAAAAGTGCCCCTATCCTTGTCGTCGCCATTCATAAACAACCGGGCACGGCGGCAATCCAGGCCAGCAATCAATAGCCCTTCTCATAACCCGCAAAGAAACATCGAACCACAACGTCCGCGTTGACCTCTTTCAGAAAGTCAGCCACCGACTCTTTATCCAGCTGATAGCGACGAGTTAACACCCCGGCTTCCCAGGCTGCACGCTGGCGATCGCCGGTCTGCTCGGCCATATGGTGAGTAAAGCCCAGCACAAAGCCGCGTTTGTAATCCGCGCAGAAACGCTCCACGTTAACTGCGCTGTCGGCCTGTCGGGCTTTCATTCCGGCCATCAGGCCCTTACCAAAATGGTTATCCATCAGCGACTCCTTATCACTCGCTATATAAACAATTATATAACGATTCTAAGCGCGATGGATATCCCTAAAACCCGGAGTTTTTGGGGGATGTTGTGCATTAAGACGTAATTAAATCATCTCGTTGATAATCAATAAGAAATTAAAAACGGAACCACAAAATCAGGAAATGCCAGCGGCAAAGTGTGTTTCAACGCACTTTATCGACAAAAAACCTATAAATAAAAATTTATAGCTAATTGATGAAAACATTGCAGTGACATACTCTACACCCAGTGATTTACATGTTTTATAACACCAATAATTAGCCATAAAAGTAGCGCAAGCGACTACTTTTAAATCGGAGTCAACATTATGTTTTCCCCTGAGTCACGCTTACGCCATGCCGCCGCAGATATTTTTGCAATGGTAGTGTATTGCTCGGTAGTGAACATGATGATTGAGATCTTCCTCTCAGGCATGACCTTCGAGCAGTCGCTCTCTTCCCGCCTGGTCGCCGCGCCGGTCAACATTATTATCGCCTGGCCCTATGGCTTCTACCGCGATGCCTTTATGCGTACCGCGCGCCGCCTGACCCCGGCGAGCTGGGCGAAAAACCTGGCTGACGTGCTGGCTTATGTGACTTTCCAGTCCCCGGTTTACGTGCTGATTTTATGGAGCGTGGGCGCTGACTGGCACCAGATTGTGGCTGCCGTGACCTCGAACCTGTTGGTGTCGATGATGATGGGTGCCGCTTACGGCTACTTCCTGGATTTCTGCCGCCGACTGTTTCGCGTCAGCGGCCAGATGGGCGTGAAAGCGGGCGCCTGAGCCCCAACGTACAAAGGCGACTGGCCTAAAGCCAGTCGTTCACTTATTCAGACTCGCCAAATAACCCTGTCAGATATCTTTCCAGCGCAATACGGGAACTGAAACCATGCGGAATACCGTAGTGCTCGTGCGTTTCGCCGGCAAGATAGAGCGGGAACTGCTGGTAGTGATCGCAGGTTTTCATCTCTGAAGCCGGTTCGGCCAGCGACTGGCTGCGCTCTCTCAGGGTAGGGTGAATAATCAGAGCGGTGCGCCCCATGCGCGCTTCGCGGTTAACATAAACGTAATTCTCACCACGACGGTAGCCGTAGGTTTTTGCCGTTACCACATCCATGGTAAAACCCGATTTCTCAAGCACTCGGGCCACCTCATCCGGTCGTAAATACATAGATTTTCCTCGTCATCATTTACTGCATCGCAACCATACAATAAGCAGCATTGACAACGCTTTCGGAATTGTCCAGAAAGGCCGGCAAAGGCTTTGTGCCGCCCCATAACTAAAATCCATGGTCTACACTTAACGTTACATCTTAGAAAGGGAGACAATAATGGCTAGCCGAGCAAACAAAAATAACGTTGACGATCAGGTAGACGAAATCAATAACGATGTCAGTCAGCTGGCAGATACGCTGGAAGATGTGCTGAAATCCTTCGGTAGCGATGCGAAAGATGAAGTTGATGCCGCACGTAAAAAAGCCGAAGCGCTTCTGAAAGAGACCCGTGCAAGGATTAACGGCAATCAGGGTCGAGTGACGCAAGCCGCGCGAGATGCTGTTGGCTGCGCAGATTCCTATGTTCGCGACAAACCCTGGCATAGCGTGGGGATTGGCGCGGCAGTAGGTATTGTCCTTGGGGCATTGCTGGTGTCACGCCGCTAACCTCAGGCGTTTAACAGTCGATAAATGAGACTAAATGCGCGTTGTAACCCCGGCCCCTTCCGCCGGGGTTTTTACTTTATGGCCAACCGCAGTTGAATCGCATAGCGCTGGGCCATTTCATACGAACTGATATTGGTAAAACTCAGCAGCAAACCACCGGGCCCATGATGTTCAATTCGCCAGTGGCTGAGTGCCTGCACGGCAAGTCCTGCGGCTCTGGCTTTGCCCTCGATGATCAACTCGTCACCTTCGACTTGCATCACCATCTGAATGCCGCCTTCCTGAGGCACAACCGTAAACCCTTGCTCACGTAGCGCCTCCTCGAGCCATAACCGGCGTTCGGCGTAGCACTGACGCATTTTTTTTAAGTGCCGCCAGAAATGCCCTTCCCGCAAGAAGTCGGCGATAGCCTGCTGAATAAGAATTGGAGCGGTACAGGGTTGCCTGCGAGCCTGACGCTGAAAATCTTCTACCGCGTGGGAAGGCACCACCAGCCATGCAACACGCAGGGCCGGAAACATCGACTTACTGAAAGTCCCCGCATAAATAACCCTCTGCGGGCTGTCCAGACTTTTTAGCGGCGGCAAGGGCTTGCCGTGGTAGCGAAACTCGCTGTCGTAATCATCTTCAATGATCCAGCTTTGTTCCCGACTGGCCCATTCCAGCAGCGCATGTCGCCGTGAAAGAGAGAGCGCCACACCTGACGGGCTTTGGTGCGCAGGCGTCAAAAGTGCAAAACGGGCATTGGGAAAATGGTTCACGCCGTAATCAACCTGCATGCCCTCATCGTCCACGGGGATCGCCCGGATCGCCATCCCCGCTTTTACAAAATCAGGCCGAACAAAGCGGTAGCCCGGATCTTCCAGCCAGATGCCATCCCCGGGCCGCGCAAGCGTGGCGAGTATCAGGGCAATACCAGCCTGGAAGCCGGGGGTAATAAAGATTTGCTCTGGCTGGCAGTCAATGCTGCGGGAGAAGCGTAGGTAATCCACAATCGCCTGCTTCAATGAGGCTTCCCCGCTGGGTTCCGGCAGCATCATGTCAAAACGAGTTTGCTGCCGCAAACGCCGCCCCATAAGCCTCGCCCAAATAGCCCGAGGGAAGAGATCCAGCGCGGGCAGCCCCATCTGAAAAGGCCTGGGCGCGCCCTGCGGGTGAGCGGCCGAAATGTTTTGACCACCGGGATCGTGCTTCACCGATGGACTCACAAAAGTGCCCGCCTGCCCACGTCGCTCCAGCCAGCCCTGAGCCACCAGGTCGCCATACGCGTTCTCAACCGTGGCTCTGGCAACCCCCAGCTCCAGCGCCAGCGTCCGGCTGGACGGCAGGCGACTCCCTGCCGCCAGTTCACCGCTGTTTATCGCCTGCTTTAGCTGACGGGCAATTTGCTGGTAGCGCGGCTGAGCGGGATGAGAGGCCACGGTAAGCGGCGCAAATTTTTGTTTCATGGTCTGGTTTTTTAGTTAATTTATGGCTCTCTTTGATAGTCCATCATAGTGGTAAATTGCCCTCACACCAACCTGAGGAGTCACGCCATGATCGAATTACGTCAGCCTTACTATGAACTCTCCCCCAACGTGATCAAACCGATGCGGCAGGCACTGCAGGGGCTGGAAAATGGCCCCCTGAGCAACGAGCTGATCGAGCTGGTTTTCCTGCGCGTGTCGCAGATTAACGGCTGCGCATATTGCCTGGAGATGCATGCCAAAGCGCTGCGTAAATCCGGCGTTGACCAGGTGAAGCTGGATTCACTGGCGGGCTGGAAAGTCAGCCACCAGTTCACGGAGAAAGAGCGTGCGGCGCTGGCATGGGCAGAGGCGCTCACCCTGATTGCCGACAGCAATGCCGAAGATGATGTGTACCAGCCGCTGCTGCAGTTTTTCAGCGCCGAGGAGATTGTTGATTTGACCCTGGCGGCCAGCATGATGAATGCGTTTAACCGCGTTGCGATTGGAATGCGGCAGTAAGAGAGTTTTTTGTCTTTGAGACACAAACACGTTCTATGTAGCCTGGAGAATATTACGTTCACTTCCAGGCCTGTTTGATATGCAGCCACTGTACCGGTGAACGTCTCGGGGGAGCCACCGTCGCTCCCCCAAGACCCCGGACTCCCGGCCAAATAAATCGACCGCGTGAGCGGCAGACCTCCGTTTTATATCCTAGTCCTGGGTCGGCTGAGATGCGTTCCCGACGCTCTCAGCCTCCGGCCGTTCCCGACGGCTGGACCCTGGCCAGTCGGAGAGAAAACGGAGGCGATTTAAGCCGGAACCGTGCCTCGCTTTATACCCGCAGCCACACGGAACGTTAACGTTGCTGCAAGTCCTACAAGCCACTCCCTTGTTCCCGGCTCTCATTGCCCCCGGTTATGACCCAACTCTGACGGGGTTGAGCTGTCGGGAACAGCGAAAGAGAGCGATCGTCGGGAACGAATCGCGAACGACCCCGAATGTTTGGGTGATAACCGGTGGGTTTACCGCTTCAGCGGCGATGAGCTCGCCGGGCGCCGTGGGTTGTCAGGGGGCATGGCGTAATGCCACCTGACACGTTCACGTGCTTTGAACGTGCAGAGGAAACAGGATTACAAGTGAACGGAATCTCAACCGTTCTTTCATAGATAAAGCTCTTTCTGCTGAAAAAGATCCCCCTTCCCCTACACTTTTCAACCCCCTACAAAAAACCACAAAAACACTATATCTTGCGTGGTTGCAAATTTTAAAATCAACATCTAGTATTTCTTTCAGTACGAACACACCACCCGCAGTCCACTTTATGCGGCGTTCCATTATTCTAAAGGGAAATACGAATCATGCGCATTACTATTTACACTAAAGATGACTGTGTTCAGTGTCATGCTACAAAACGGGCGATGGAGAGCCGGGGTTTTGCCTTCGACATGATCAACCTCGATCAGTATCCGGAAGCGGCTGACGACCTGCGGGCCAAAGGCTTCCGTCAGCTGCCGGTGGTGGTGACCGAAGCCGAAAGCTGGAGTGGTTTTCGCCCGGATATGATCAATCGCCTGTGCGTTGCTGCCAGCGCATGAGCACCCTCGTCTACTTCTCCAGCGAGTCGGAAAACACCTTGCGTTTTATCGAACGCCTGGGACTGCCTGCCTTACGCATTCCCCTGGAGGTAAAAGCGCGCCTGGAAGTGACGGAACCCTACATTTTAATCGTGCCCAGCTATGGCGGCGGCGGCATTGCCGGGGCGGTACCGCCGCAGGTGATCCGCTTCTTGAACAACCCGAACAATCGCGCGCTGATCCGCGGCGTGATCGCCAGCGGTAACCGCAGTTTTGGCGAAGGGTTTTGCCGGGCCGGGGACGTCATTTCACAAAAATGCCAGGTGCCTTACCTCTATCGTTTTGAGCTACTGGGCACCCCGCAAGACATCGACAACGTGCGTAAGGGAGTAAGCGAATTTTGGCAACGACAGAAGCAGTCCGTTTAGCAACGGAAAGCGTGGACTATCACGCCCTGAACGCCATGCTCAACCTCTATGACAAAGAGGGAAACATCCAGTTTGATAAAGACAAACAGGCAGTGGAAAGCTTCTTTGCACAGCACGTCTTACCGAACACCGTCAGCTTCCCCAGCCGGCAGGCGAAGCTGGACTACCTGGTGGCCGAGCACTATTACGACGATGCCGTGCTAACCCGCTATTCGCGCCCGTTTATCCTTGAACTTTTCGACAGAGCGCACGGCAGCGGCTTTCAGTTCCAGACCTTTTTAGGGGCCTGGAAGTACTACACCAGCTACACCCTGAAAACCTGGGATGGGAAGCAATATCTGGAACATTTCCCGGACCGTGTTTGCATGGTGGCCCTGACCCTGGCGCAGGGAGATGAGCCGCTTGCCACACGCCTGATGGAAGAGATGCTCAGCGGCCGTTTCCAGCCCGCCACGCCAACGTTCCTCAACTGCGGTAAGAAGCAGCGGGGCGAGCTGGTTTCCTGCTTCCTGCTGCGGATTGAGGACAATATGGAGTCGATTGGCCGCGCGGTTAACTCGGCGCTTCAGCTGTCCAAACGTGGCGGCGGCGTTGCCTTCCTGCTTTCCAACCTTCGTGAAGCCGGAGCGCCCATCAAACGCATTGAAAACCAGTCATCGGGCGTGATCCCGGTAATGAAGATGCTGGAAGACGCTTTTTCCTATGCCAACCAGCTTGGCGCACGCCAGGGCGCGGGGGCGGTTTACCTCAACGCGCACCACCCGGATATCCTGCGCTTCCTCGATACCAAGCGGGAAAATGCCGATGAGAAGATCCGCATTAAAACGCTGTCGCTCGGGGTGACTATTCCGGATATCACCTTCCAGCTCGCCAAAACCAATCAGCAGATGGCGCTGTTTTCGCCTTACGACGTGGAAAGAATCTACGGCAAGCCGTTTAGCGACATCAGCGTCAACGACCTTTATCAGCAAATGGTGGAGGACGATCGGATTCGTAAGAGCTGGATCAGCGCCCGCGACTTCTTCCAGACGCTGGCGGAGATCCAGTTTGAGTCCGGCTACCCGTACATCATGTTTGAGGACACGGTTAACCGGGCCAACCCGATTGCCGGGCGTATTAACATGAGCAACCTCTGCTCGGAAATTTTGCAGGTAAACAGCGCCTCGACCTACGATGAAAACCTGGATTACGCGCAAACGGGCAAAGACATATCCTGCAACCTTGGCTCGCTGAACATCGCCCATACCATGGATTCTGAAGATTTTGGCCGCACCGTGGAGACCGCCATTCGCGGCCTGACGGCGGTGTCTGATATGAGCCATATTCGCTCGGTGCCGTCGGTTGAAGCCGGGAATGCCGCCTCCCACGCTATTGGCCTCGGGCAAATGAACCTGCACGGCTACCTGGCGCGCGAGGGCATTGCCTACGGTTCAGCCGAAGGGCTGGATTTCACCAATATCTATTTCTACACCATCACCTGGCACGCGCTTCGCGCTTCCAATGCTTTAGCCCGGGAGCGACAGCAGCGTTTTGCCGGTTTCGAACAGTCGCGCTATGCCAGCGGCGAATATTTCCGACAGTACCTCGAACAAACGTGGGAGCCAAAAACGGAGAAAGTCCGGGCGCTGTTTGCTAAAGCAGGGATTGCGATTCCAGGGCGCGAACAGTGGCAGCAGCTATGCGACGACGTACGCGAGCACGGCCTGTATAACCAGAATTTGCAAGCTATCCCGCCGACGGGATCAATCTCTTACATCAATCACGCGACTTCGAGCATCCACCCGATTGTCTCCCGGATTGAGATCCGTAAAGAGGGTAAAACCGGGCGTGTGTACTACCCCGCCCCGTTTATGACCAACGGCAATCTTGAGTTTTACCAGGACGCCTACGATATCGGCCCGGAAAAGATCATCGACACCTACGCCGAGGCCACCCGACACGTTGACCAGGGGCTTTCGCTGACGCTGTTCTTCCGCGATACCGCCACCACCCGCGACATTAATAAAGCGCAGATTTATGCCTGGAAGAAAGGCATTAAAACGCTCTACTACATTCGTCTGCGGCAGCTGGCGCTGGAAGGCACCGAGGTGCAGGGCTGCGTGTCCTGCGCGCTATAACGCAAAGTACCAGGCTAAAGGACAAGGAAAGAAAATGACGCAACTGACGCGCGTAAGCGCCATCAACTGGAACAAAATCGAGGACGATAAAGACCTCGAGGTCTGGAACCGCCTGACCAGTAACTTCTGGCTGCCGGAGAAGGTGCCGCTCTCTAATGATATTCCGGCCTGGCAATCGCTCAGCGAGCAGGAGCAGCAGCTCGTTATCCGCGTGTTTACCGGACTGACGCTGCTGGACACTATTCAGAATACCGTGGGTGCCCCCGCGCTGATGGCCGATTCGCTGACGCCACACGAAGAGGCAGTGATGTCGAATATCAGCTTTATGGAAGCAGTGCATGCCCGTTCCTACAGCTCGATATTTTCCACGCTCTGCCAGACCAAAGATGTGGACGCCGCCTACGACTGGAGCGAGCAGAACGAAGCCCTGCAGCGTAAAGCCTCGATTATTCTGGGCCATTACCGGGACAACGACCCGCTGAAGAAGAAAATTGCCAGCGTGTTTCTCGAGTCCTTCCTGTTTTACTCCGGCTTCTGGCTGCCGATGTATTACTCAAGCCGCGGCAAGCTGACCAACACCGCCGATCTCATTCGGCTGATCATCCGCGACGAGGCGGTGCACGGCTATTACATCGGCTACAAGTACCAGAAAGCGTTAGTGCAGCAGAGCCCCGAGCGCCAGACCGAGCTGCAAAACTTTGCCCTCGATCTGCTGATGGATCTCTACGATAACGAGCTGGCGTACAGCGAAACGCTTTACCGTGAACTGGGCTGGGAAGACGAAGTGAAGGCGTTTCTGAGCTACAACGCCAATAAAGCGCTAATGAACCTGGGCTACCAGGCGCTGTTCCCGGCGGAGATGGCGGAAGTTAACCCGGCCATTCTCGCGGCGTTGTCCCCCAATGCCGATGAGAACCATGATTTTTTCTCCGGCTCAGGCTCCTCCTACGTAATGGGCAAGGCGGTGGAAACCGAGGACGAGGACTGGGATTTCTAGTAATCTGGCCGTTGAGCATTTTGCGAGGTGGCCTATGTCGTTATTTCGTTGTTCTGTTTTGGCGCTGCTTTGCGGCAGCGCACCGTTAGCCTTTGGCGCCCCGCTGCTGCTGGACACGGCACAGCTGGCGCACAGTAAGCAAGAGATTAGCCAGCAAAACCCGGCCCTGATGCCCGCCTGGCAAGCCCTTAAGCATAAAGCCGACCAGGCGCTAATTCATCCGCTCTACAGCATCACCCAAAAAAGCCCCGGTGCACCGGCAGGCGATCCTCACGACTATTACAGCTTTTCTGACTACTGGTGGCCCGATCCTAAAAGCCCCGACGGCCTGCCGTGGGTGCGAAAAGATGGCCAGATCAATCCCGTCGCCGTCGGCAAGCAAAGCGACAAAGCCCGCCTGAACAGCATGACCGATGACGTATGGAATCTGGCGCTGGCCTGGCAGCTATCCGGCAAAGATGCCTACGCGGATAAAGCCCGCCAGCAGCTGGTGAACTGGTTTATCACGCCGGAAACCCGGATGACGCCGAATCTCGCTCACGCCCAAACCATTCCCGGGCGAAAAGGCGTGCGCGGCACTGGTATTCTCGACGGACGCGGCTTTGTGCGGCTTATCGACTCCATTGAGCTGCTGCACGACGGCGGCAAGCTGGATGATAAAACCTGGCGCTCGCTCAGGCAGTGGTATCGGGATTATTACCAGTGGCTGACCACCAGCGAAAACGGCCAAAAAGAGGCTGCGGCTGAAAATAATCATGGCACCTGGTACGACGTTCAGGCCGCCGCGATTGCCCTGTGGCTGGGGGATAAGGACGCGGCCAAACAGCGTTTGATTTCTGCCACCCAGCGCATTCCGGTGCAGTTTGACGCCAAAGGCGTGCCGGTGACGGAAATTGAGCGCACGCGTTCCTGGCACTACAGCAACTTTATTCTCGATGCCTGGAACCCGTTAGGGCTGTTGGGTGAAAAAGTTGGGGTCAACGTCTGGCAGGCCAAAAGCGGTGAACACCGCCTGCAAAATGGCTACCTGTACATCGCCCAGTTTGTCGATAGCCAAACCTCGTGGCCGTACCCCAATATCGAGCCGTTCAAGCCCGATGAGGCGCTGGAAAATATGGTGACCGCGGCACATGCCTGGCGGGAAAATAATACATTTAAAGACAAAGCCCAATGGCTGCTTAACCGGAATAAAACTGCCGTCATTAATTTAATTGCTCAGCCGTAATACGCCTGTCATTTCAGCCTGAATCACCCAAATTCAGGCTGAATATTCACCTCATTGACAAAAAATATTCCACCGCACTTATTCCCTCTCAGGCCAGTGCTCATGGGAAATTTCTCCCACATTCATCGCGCGGATATTTTGACATCACAGAATCGAGGGTTGCCTCAGATTCTTAGTATGTTAGGGTATATACCGGTCATTATTTCCATCAGGAATCATCTATAAATAAATTAAATACAGGAAGCCGTTTATTGCATGGCAATTAAATTAGAAGTGAAGAATTTATATAAAGTATTTGGCGAACATCCACAGCGCGCGTTCAAATACATTGAGAAGGGCATTTCCAAGAGTGAATTACTGGAAAAAACGGGTCTATCGCTTGGCGTAAAAGACGCCAGTCTGGCCATTGAAGAAGGCGAGATTTTTGTCATCATGGGGTTGTCCGGCTCAGGAAAATCCACCATGGTTCGCCTTCTCAATCGCCTGATTGAACCCACCCGTGGACAGGTACTGATTGACGGCATTGATATTGCCAAAATATCAGACTCAGAACTCCGCGAGGTGCGCAAAAAAAAGATCGCAATGGTCTTCCAGTCCTTTGCTTTAATGCCGCATATGACGGTGTTAAATAATGCCGCTTTCGGTATGGAGCTTGCGGGAATTCCGGTCAAAGAACGGCATGAAAAAGCGCTGGATGCGCTACGTCAGGTCGGACTTGAGAATTATGCCCATGCTTACCCCGATGAATTGTCCGGCGGGATGCGTCAGCGCGTAGGTCTAGCCCGTGCGCTGGCCATAAATCCAGACATATTACTTATGGATGAAGCCTTCTCCGCGCTTGACCCCTTAATTCGGACCGAAATGCAGGACGAATTAATTAAGCTACAGGCAAAACATCAGCGCACCATCGTGTTTATTTCCCACGATCTCGACGAAGCCATGCGTATTGGCGATCGCATTGCCATTATGCAGGGCGGCGAAGTGGTGCAGGTCGGTACGCCGGATGAAATCTTAAATAATCCGGCCAACGATTACGTGCGCACCTTCTTCCGCGGCGTGGACATCAGCCAGGTCTTTAGCGCCAAAGATATTGCCCGCCGCAGCCCGGCTGGGTTACTGCGTAAAACCAGCGGCTTTGGCCCTCGCTCGGCGTTGAAACTACTGCAGGATGACGACCGCGAATATGGCTATGTCATTGAGCGCGGGCAAAAATTCCTTGGCATCGTCTCCACCGATTCGCTAAAAGCGGCACTGGCAGCGGGCGAAGGTCTGGACCATGCTTTCCTGGCTTCCCCGGAGGCGGTTTCCGCCGAAACCTCGCTGAGCGATCTGCTCTCTCATGTCGGCCAGGCTCCGTGCGCGGTGCCGGTGGTCAGCGAAGAGGGGCAGTACGTGGGCATCATCTCAAAAGGGGTGCTGCTGCAGGCATTAGATCGTGAGGGGGCAAGTCAATGAGTGACGCAACTAATCCATGGGATACCGGCAGCGCGGCAACAGACGCCGCAACCAGTCAGGCAACAGGTTCTGCAGACGCATGGGGCGCTCCGGCGTCGGATGCGGCCACCAGCGGAGGCGCTGACTGGCTGAATTCGGCCCCGGCGGCCGCGCCAGAACATTTCAATATTCTGGATCCGTTCCACAAAACGCTGATCCCTCTCGACAGCTGGGTGACGGAGGGGATCGACTGGGTGGTGACCCATTTCCGCCCGGTGTTCCAGGGCATTCGCGTGCCGGTGGATTATATTCTCAGCGGCTTCCAGCAGCTGCTTTTGGGGATGCCCGCGCCGGTCGCGATTATCGTCTTTGCGCTGATTGCCTGGCAAATGTCCAGCCTCGGCATGGGCGTTGCCACGCTGATTTCGCTGGTCGCCATTGGCGCGATTGGGGCCTGGTCGCAGGCGATGGTCACTCTCGCGCTGGTGCTGACGGCCCTGCTGTTTTGTATGGTACTCGGCCTGCCTCTCGGGATTTGGCTGGCGCGCAGCGAACGTGCAGCGAAAATCGTTCGCCCCTTGCTGGATGCCATGCAGACCACCCCGGCGTTTGTTTACCTGGTGCCTATCGTGATGCTGTTCGGCATCGGCAACGTGCCTGGCGTGGTGGTGACGATTATCTTTGCCCTGCCGCCTATCGTGCGCCTGACTATCCTGGGCATTAAGCAGGTGCCGGAAGATTTGGTCGAAGCGGCGCGCTCATTCGGTGCCAGCCCGCGCCAGATGTTGTTCAAAGTGCAGCTCCCGCTGGCGATGCCAACCATTATGGCCGGCGTTAACCAGACGCTGATGCTGGCGCTGTCGATGGTGGTTATCGCGTCGATGATTGCCGTGGGCGGGCTCGGCCAGATGGTTCTGCGCGGCATTGGCCGCCTTGATATGGGTCTGGCAACGGTCGGTGGCGTGGGGATCGTGATCCTGGCCATTATTCTCGACCGCCTGACTCAGTCCATTGGGCGCGATTCCCGCTCCCGTGGCAACCGCCGCTGGTATACCACCGGCCCGCTGGGTCTTGTGACCCGTCCCTTCATGAAATAAGCCTGGCGGCGGCTTCGGTCGCCCCTCGCCCCATCACCATTAAAAAGGAATAACGATGCGACACAACGCTATTTTAGCCACAGCTCTTGCGACACTCGTTACCACCAGCGCTTTTGCCGCAGACCTGCCGGGCAAAGGCATTACCGTTCAGCCGGTACAGAGCACCATTGCTGAAGAAACCTTCCAGACGCTGCTGGTCAGCCGCGCGCTGGAGAAAATGGGCTACACCGTGAACAAGCCAAGTGAAGTTGACTATAACGTCGGCTACACCTCCATCGCCTCCGGCGACGCCACCTTCACCGCCGTTAACTGGCAGCCGCTGCATGATGATATGTACGCCGCTGCGGGCGGGAGCAAGAAATTCTACCGGGAGGGCACCTTCGTGACCGGCGCGGCTCAGGGATACCTTATTGATAAGAAAACCGCTGACCAGTACCACATCACCAATATCGAGCAGCTTAAAGATCCAAAAATCGCCAAACTGTTCGACAGCAACGGCGACGGCAAAGCTGACATGATGGGCTGTACGCCAGGCTGGGGCTGCGAGGCGGTGATTAATCACCAGAATGAAGCTTATAAGCTGGCGAACACCGTGACCGTGAACCACGGCAACTACTCGGCGATGATGGCCGACACTATCGCGCGCTTCAAAGAAGGTAAGCCGGTGCTGTATTACACCTGGACACCGTACTGGGTGAGCGATGTGCTGAAGCCAGGCAAAGACGTGGTGTGGCTGCAGGTGCCGTTCTCTTCCCTGCCGGGCGAGCAGAAAGATATTGATACTAAACTGCCTAACGGGGCGAACTACGGCTTCCCGGTGAACACCATGCACATTGTTGCCAACAAGGCCTGGGCCGAGAAAAACCCACAGGCGGCGAAGCTGTTTGCCGTCATGAAATTGCCGCTGGCAGATATCAATGCCCAGAATGCGATGATGCATAACGGTAAGTCTTCTGAGGCCGACATTAACGGCCACGTCGACGGCTGGATTAAAGCGCACCAGGCGCAGTTTGACGGCTGGGTGAAAGAGGCACTGGCGGCGAAATAAACCGCCCCTCACCCTGACCCGCTCCCCAAAGGAGAGAGGGGAGAAACAGACAAACACCTTTTCTCTTCTCCTTCTATTCTCCCTCTCCCTTCCAGGGAGAGGGCCGGGGTGAGGGTCAATAACCGCACGATCCGACACCCGCCTTCGCTTCTGCTGTCATCATTTTTCGCTATTATTCAGACCTCTCTTTGGCAAGTTGAAGATAATAATGAAAAACAATACTCACGGACTCAGCCCGGCGCTGATCGTCCTGATGTCCGTCGCGACCGGCCTCGCGGTTGCCAGCAACTACTACGCGCAGCCGCTGCTCGACACCATCGCAAACGCCTTTTCGCTCTCGGTGAATCAGGCCGGATTTATCGTTACCACTGCACAGCTCGGCTATGCCGCAGGGCTGTTGCTGCTGGTGCCGCTTGGGGATATGTTCGAGCGCCGGGGACTGATCGTCTTTATGACGCTGCTGGCAGCCGGTGGGATGCTAATCACCGCCACCAGCCAGTCCCTGTGGATGATGATTCTGGGCACCGCGCTGACCGGGCTCTTCTCCGTGGTCGCGCAGATTCTTGTGCCGTTTGCCGCGACGCTCGCGGCACCGGAAAAGCGCGGGAAAGTTGTCGGGACTATCATGAGCGGGCTGCTGCTCGGGATTCTGCTGGCGCGAACCGTCGCGGGTTTATTGGCAAGCCTTGGCGGCTGGCGCACCGTTTATTGGGTTGCCAGCGTGCTGATGGCGCTGATGGCGCTGGCCCTGTGGCGCGGGCTGCCGCAGGTGAAGCAGGACAGCCACCTCAACTACCCGCAACTGCTGACCTCAATCTTTAGCCTGTTTATTAAAAACAGCCTGCTGCGCACCCGTGCCTTGCTCGGCTGCCTGACCTTCGCCAACTTCAGCATTCTCTGGACGTCGATGGCATTCCTGCTGGCCTCGCCGCCGTTTAACTATTCCGAAGGGGTTATCGGCCTGTTCGGCCTTGCGGGAGCCGCTGGCGCGCTCGGCGCTCGGCCCGCAGGCGGGCTGGTTGATAAAGGCAAGGGGCACCACACCACCACTATTGGCCTGCTGCTGCTGCTGCTCTCCTGGGCCGCGATCGCTTTTGGTCAGTTCTCAGCCCTCGCTCTGATTGTGGGTATCCTGGTGCTGGATCTCACCGTCCAGGGCGTCCACATCACCAACCAGAGCCTGATATACCGCATGATGCCGGAAGCCCGTAACCGACTGACCGCCGGGTACATGACCAGCTACTTCATCGGCGGCGCGGCGGGTTCTTTGATTTCAGCTAGCGCTTACCAACATGCCGGCTGGAACGGGGTGTGCATTGCCGGCGCCAGCGTCGCCCTACTAAATTTGGTAGTGTGGTGGCGCGGATACCAGCGGCAGGCCGATTAGCGCAATATTGTCGCTTCCCGTAAGGGAAATTGAAGATGTAATGGCGGGGACAGTCTGTTAAGGTTGTCCCCGTTTACTAATTCGAGTGACATTAACGCAGGTTATTTATTAACACCCTATATGGATAGACCCGCAACTGTTTCAGCCGACAACCGCCACGGGGCGGAATTGTTCTTCAGTCTGAAAGCAGCGTTTCCATTGCCATTTCTCCTGTCCTCAAGGCACAAAGCCTCCGGCTTCGCTGCCGCTAAACGCCGTTATACCACTCGAAACCCATTTTCTCTCCCCACGCTGCTTAGCACTCTGGGCTACGGCTTAGCGTGGTTTACGCCGATGGTGGCAACAACCAAACGTATACAAACGTATACAAACGTATAAATAATACATTTACTTTATTTGTCACCATCGTTACTATATCGGCTGCAACTAATGAGGTTATGCCAAAATGGATAGTTCGTTCACGCCCATAGAACAAATGCTGAAGTTCCGCGCCAAACGTTATCAGGAGTTCCCGTACCAGGAAGTTCTGTTGACGCGTCTTTGTATGCACATGCAGGGTAAACTGCTGGAAAACCGCAATAAGATGCTGAAGGCGCAGGGGATCAACGAGACCTTATTCATGGCACTCATTACCCTTGAGTCCCAGGAAAATCACAGCATCCAGCCTTCAGAGCTGAGCTGCGCGCTGGGTTCATCCCGCACCAACGCCACGCGTATTGCCGATGAGCTGGAAAAACGCGGCTGGATTGAGCGCCGTGAAAGCGACAATGACCGCCGCTGCCTGCATTTGCATTTGACCGAAAAAGGTCACGAATTCCTGAGCCAGGTACTGCCACCGCAGCATAACTGCCTGCATCAACTGTGGTCCGCTCTGGATGCTGACGAAAAAACACAGCTGGAAACAATCACCCGTAAGCTGCTCAACCGCCTCGACCAGATGGAAGAGGACAAAGTGATTCTTGAAGCTCTGAGCTAAGCTTTCACCATCTGTACGTCTGACAACAATCCGATTTCAAAACTACTTTCAGGCCAGCAATCTCCTTGCTGGCCTGTCAGGTCTAACAGGTCGGCTCAGCTGACCGGAAATAATAATAACCAGGTGGAGATTAGCATGAGCGCAAATGCGGAGACTCAAGCCCCGCAGCAACCGGCTAACAAGAAGGGGAAACGTAAAAGCGCCCTGATCTTGTTGACCTTGCTCTTTGTCATTATTGCTGTGGCATATGGAATCTATTGGTTTTTGGTGCTGCGTCACTTTGAAGAGACCGATGATGCTTATGTGGCAGGAAACCAGGTGCAGATCATGGCCCAGGTCTCCGGCAGCGTCACCAAAGTCTGGGCGGACAATACCGATTTTGTGAAACAGGGTGATGTGCTGGTCAGCCTCGACCGCGCCGACGCTGAGCAGGCTTTCGAGAAGGCCAAAACCCAACTGGCCTCCAGCGTGCGTCAGACTCGCCAGCTGATGATCAACAGCAAGCAATATCAGGCCAATATCGAACTGCAGAAAACGGCTCTGGCGCAGGCGCAAAGCGACCTGAACCGCCGTATTCCGCTGGGCAGCGCCAACCTGATTGGCCGCGAAGAACTGCAGCACGCCCGCGATGCCGTCACCAGTGCTCAGGCTCAGTTGGATGTAGCAGTGCAGCAATACAATGCTAACCAGGCCATGATTCTCGGCACCAAACTGGAAGAGCAGCCTGCAGTTCAACAGGCGGCGACCGAAGTGCGTAACAGCTGGATGGCGCTGCAGCGTACCACCATCGTCAGCCCAATGACCGGCTATGTTTCCCGCCGTGCCGTGCAGGTTGGCGCCCAAATTAGCCCGTCCACGGCGCTGATGGCCATCGTACCGGCCAGCGGTATGTGGGTTGACGCTAACTTTAAAGAAACCCAGCTAGCGCATATGCGTATTGGTCAGTCGGCCACCATCGTCAGCGATATCTACGGCGACGACGTGAAGTACACCGGGAAAGTTGTCGGCCTGGATATGGGCACCGGCAGCGCCTTCTCATTGCTGCCAGCGCAGAACGCCACCGGGAACTGGATCAAAGTGGTTCAGCGCCTGCCGGTACGTATTGAACTGGACGCCAAACAGGTTGAACAGCATCCGCTGCGTATCGGCCTGTCCACGCTGGTGAATGTGGATACCAGCAACCGTGACGGAAGCGTACTGTCCTCTCAGACCCGCACCACACCGGTTTACGAAAGTAACGCGCGTGAGCTGAATCTAACGCCGGCTAACCAGCTTATTGACCAGATTATTCAGGCCAATGCGGGTTAATAAAGCGGAGGGTGTATGGCACAACAAAAACCGCTAGAAGGTGCCCAGCTGGTCATTATGACCATCGCCCTGTCGCTGGCGACCTTTATGCAGGTGCTGGACTCCACCATCGCTAACGTGGCTATCCCGACGATTGCCGGTAACCTGGGCTCATCCCTGAGCCAGGGGACGTGGGTTATCACCTCGTTTGGGGTGGCAAACGCCATCTCAATCCCGATCACCGGCTGGCTGGCAAAACGCTTCGGGGAAGTCAGGCTCTTCATGTGGTCGACAGTGCTGTTTGCTATCGCCTCCTGGGCGTGCGGCATGTCGAACAGCCTGACGATGCTGATCTTTTTCCGCGTTATCCAGGGGATCGTTGCTGGGCCGCTGATTCCGCTGTCCCAGAGCCTGTTGCTGAGCAACTACCCGCCCGCCAAGCGCAGCATTGCGCTGGCTCTGTGGTCGATGACGGTGATCGTGGCGCCGATTTGCGGCCCGATTCTGGGCGGCTATATCAGCGACAACTATCACTGGGGCTGGATCTTCTTCATCAACGTGCCGATTGGTATCGTTGTGGTGCTGATGAGCCTGCAGGCCCTGCGAGGCCGCGAAACCCGCACCGAGCAGCGCCGTATTGACGGCGTGGGGCTGGCCTTGCTGGTACTAGGGATCGGCAGCCTGCAGATCATGCTCGACCGGGGTAAAGAGCTGGACTGGTTTAACTCGACGGAAATCATCGTGTTGACGGTGATTGCGGTGGTCACCATCAGCTTCCTGATTGTCTGGGAACTGACCGACGATAACCCGATAGTCGACCTGTCGCTGTTTAAGTCGCGAAACTTTACCATCGGCTGCCTGTGTATCAGTCTCGCCTACATGCTCTACTTCGGCGCGATTGTTCTGCTGCCGCAGTTGTTGCAGGAAGTGTATGGCTATACCGCGACCTGGGCCGGGCTTGCGTCCGCGCCGGTGGGGGTCATCCCGGTGCTGCTGTCGCCGATTATCGGCCGCTTCGCGCACAAGCTCGATATGCGCCGTTTGGTCACCTTCAGCTTCATTATGTATGCGGTGTGCTTCTACTGGCGCGCCTATACCTTTGAGCCGGGGATGGACTTTGCCGCGTCGGCCTGGCCGCAGTTTATTCAGGGCTTTGCGGTTGCGTGCTTCTTCATGCCGCTGACCACGATTACCCTGTCTGGCCTGCCGCCGGAGCGCCTTGCCGCGGCGTCGAGCCTGTCGAACTTTACCCGGACGCTGGCGGGTTCGATTGGGACGTCGATAACCACCACGCTGTGGACGAACCGCGAGTCGCTGCACCATGCGCAACTGACGGAGTCTGTCACGCCGTATAACCCGAACTCGGTTGAAACCTACAACCAGCTTCAGGGCTTAGGCATGTCGCACCAACAGGCTTCCGGCTACATCGCCCAGCAGATCACCAACCAGGGGCTGATTATCTCCGCCAACGAAATTTTCTGGTTCTCGGCAGGGGTGTTTATTCTGCTGCTTGGGCTGGTGTGGTTTGCCAAACCGCCTTTCGGGGCGGGTGGTGGTGGCGGTGGCGCACACTGACATTCCTCCCTAAAGGAGCCTTCGGGCTCCTCAGACAGCCGGCAAACCTCTGGCGATAGAAGAAATACCTGACGGCTCGTTAAATAAAACAGGAAAATCAATTCATTGATTTTCGGCTGATAACCACAAAGAGGGAAAAGCCACGCTTTTTCCCTCTTTGTCAGCAACCTTAGGAGCCTTCGGGCTCCTTTTTCTTTGCCTCAACCTGGCGGTTTCGCCACACAGGTTGTCAGCTTTGCGCCAGCCCCTGCCCAGATTATTCGCCAGGATAAACAGACCACATGACCTGGAGAATTCTGATGCTGACCAACCCATCGCAAAAATACCTCGCCCATGCGCCGATTTCGTTACCCGATCGACAGTGGCCGGATAGAACCCTGACGCACGCTCCTCGCTGGCTTTCCACTGACCTGCGCGACGGCAATCAGGCGCTGGCCGAGCCGATGGACGCGGCCCGCAAGCTGCGCTTCTGGGATTTACTGCTGAAGTGCGGCTTCAAAGAGATCGAGGTCGCCTTCCCTGCCGCCTCAGAAACCGACTTCCAGTTTGTGCGTCAGCTGATTGAAGAAAATCGTATTCCTGAAGATGTCACCATTCAGGTGCTGACCCAGGCGCGCAGCGACCTGATTGAACGCACTTTTGCATCCCTGGCAGGCGTACACTGCGCCACGGTGCACCTGTACAACGCCACCGCCCCGCTGTTCCGCAGGCTGGTCTTCCGCCAGAGCAAAGAAGAGATCGTTCAGTTGGCGGTCACCGCCACGCGCCAGGTGCGAGCACTGTGTGAGGCTAACCCGCAGACGCGCTGGCGCTATGAATATTCCCCGGAAACCTTTTGCTTCACCGAACCGGACTTTGCCCTGCAAATTTGTGAAGCGGTGGCGGATGTCTGGGAGCCATCCCCCGATCGACCAATGATTATCAATTTGCCCGCCACCGTGGAGGTGAACACGCCCAACGTCTATGCCGACCAGATTGAGTATTTCTGCCGCCATTTCTCCCGCCGGGATGCGGTGTGCATCAGCGTACATCCACATAACGATCGCGGCAGCGGCGTGGCCAGCGCCGAACTCGCGATCCTCGCCGGTGCGGATCGGGTGGAAGGCTGCCTGTTTGGCAACGGCGAGCGTACAGGGAACGTCTGCCTGGTCACGCTGGCGCTGAATCTTTATAGCCAGGGGATTTCGCCGCAGCTGGATTTCAGCGATATGAAGCAGGTGGTGGAACTGGTCGAGCAATGCAATCAATTGCCGGTGCACCCTCGCCATCCTTATGCCGGGAAGCTCGCTTTTACCGCTTTTTCCGGGTCGCATCAGGATGCCATTAAGAAAGGTTTTACCGCGCGGGGCGAGTCCAGCTCAGCGCGGTGGGAAATGCCCTATTTGCCCGTTGATCCGAACGATATTGGCTGCAGCTACGAAGCCGTGATCCGCGTCAACAGCCAGTCCGGGAAAAGCGGTGCCGCCTGGATGCTGGAGCAAAACCACGGCCTGGCGCTGCCGCGCGGTTTACAGCAGGACTTTAGTCGCCACGTTCAGGCGCAAACCGACAGGGAGGGCAACGAGATGACGCTGAGCGCCCTGTGGCAGCTGTTCCGCACACTTTACGGCCCGCATCAAACCGCCCCGCGTCAGTTGCTGGATTACCGGACGGAGAGCCAGGCCGATGGTTCACTCCGGCTGTGGGCCCACGTTCAGACGCACGGTGGCGTTATCGCTCTGCAGGGCAAAGGCAACGGTTTACTTTCCGCCGCAGCCGATGCCCTCAAATCTCGTTTTAACCTGGTATTTTCTATTGAGGATTATCATGAGCATACGCTCGGCAGGCACAGCGAAAGCCGCTCGGCGGCTTATATCCGCTGCACCTTCAGGGAAGGCGTGAGCCGCTGGGGAACCGGCATTGATAATGATGTCTCGCGCGCGTCGCTACAGGCGCTGTTAAACGCGCTGTCCGAGGGTTAATCAGAGAAGAAATACTCGCTCGGTGAAACGCCGAGCGTTCGCCGAAACATAGCGCTGAAGGCGCTGTGGCTTTCATACCCCAGATCCAAGGCAACGCGCAGCACGGACTGCCCTTGGGCAAGACGCTCAAGCGCCTCCATCAGCCTTGCCCTACGCAGCCATTCGCTAAACGCCAGACCCGTTTGCTGACGAAAATGGCGCAGCAAGGTTCTCTCACTGACGTTAAGCCGTTCGGCGGCCAGCGCGTTTGTCCAGGGCTGACCGGGTTCCGCCTGAATCTGGCGACACAGCGCTAGTAACCCCGGCGACTGCGGCTCGGGCAGATTAAACGGCAGCGCGGCGGTGCCCCGAATTTCATCGAGGATAAGCTCGTAAATTCGCTCAGCCCGACTTCCCGCCGGGTAAGCCTCCGGTAACTGGAGCGAGCAGATAATCAGCTCGCGCAGTAAAGTGGATATCTGCACGACCTGGCAAACCGACGGTAAGTCAGCCCGGGCAAACGGATCAATAAACAATGTGCGCGCCGCTACGTGGCCGATGATTTGCAGGCGGTGCTGAGTGCCAGCGGGTAACCAGACGCCGCGCCCCGGCGGAACCACCCAAATCCCCTGCCCGGTTTCGACGCGCACGACGCCGCTCAGCGTATGCAGCAGTTGAGCGCAGTCGTGACTGTGCCAGGGCTCCGAGGCACCATGGCTGTAATCATGGGCAAAAGGAACCAGCGGCCGCGTGGCAAAACTGAATTTCAGGCTGGTGGACATAGTTCATTTCGTGAGCCAAAAGATGACGATAGCATACCGCAGGCGTAAAAAAAGGAGCCATATGGCTCCTTTTTACTGTGTGCACAAAACTAGATGTGCAGCTCCTGCAGCTTCTCTTTAGGCAGAGCCAGCTCATCATTGCTGTTGACGCTGACGCCATGCTCAATGATGTGGCGCGCGATATCCTGCGCTTCCTGCAGAGAGTGCATCTGATAAGTCCCGCACTGGTAAACGTTCAGCTCTGGGATCTGGTTTTGCTCTTTCACTTTCAGCACATCCTGCATCGCCGCTTTCCAGGCATCCGCCACGCGCTGCTCTGCCGGGACACCGATCAGGCTCATGTAGAACCCTGTGCGGCAGCCCATTGGGGAGATGTCGATGATCTCTACCCCGTTCCCGTTCAGGTGGTCACGCATAAAACCGGCGAACAGGTGCTCCAGAGTATGGATCCCTTTTTCCGGCATCACTTCCTTGTTTGGGACACAAAAGCGCAGGTCAAACACCGTAATGGTGTCACCGTGTGGCGTGTGCATAGTTTTGGCTACACGGACTGCAGGCGCACCCATACGAGTATGGTCGACTGTGAAGCTATCCAACAACGGCATCTGGTCACCTCCGATAAAATGATTTTTTTTAAAAATAATTGAAACTATTTTTACGCACGCGAGTCTGAATATATGAAAGACGCGCATTTGTTATCATCATCCCTGTTATTCAGAGATGAATATTTGGCCACAAGTATGTGGCCATTTTCTTTTCTGTCAGGCATTCTTCTCCAGCCAGCTATCGAACGACTCCGTATCCGCCGCCTCAATATCCCGCTGGCGCTGCCATGAGGCATCATGCTCTTTCTGCAGGGCATCCGCGGTTAAAATCTCCAACGGCTCCTGAATCAGCATCTGACGGTATTGTTCCGCCAGCGCAAGGCCGGTGCCACCAATCCCGTTATCAATCATAGAACGTAAAATACGTGCTGAATACGTCAATTCTGGATCGTCAAAGCTGGCAACCAGTTGGTCACAAACTTGCTGGTATTCCTGGCTGTCGGTCATGCCGTCCAACGTTTCCGCCACGCGGCGTAAATCGGTAAACAGATCTTTGCCTACTTTTGACAGTGGGTGCTGAGCCGTTTCACAGCCAATACCAAGGGTAAGTCCAGGTTTGCGCCCTTCCAGAATCACTCGGTTCCAGTTGGTGCGGGTACACAGCAGCTCGTCGCTGCTCATCTCCGGCGCATCCGCCAGTACGCACCAAATCATAAACAGGTCGAGGAAGCGAACCTGCTGCTCATCCACGCCGATTGGCGAGAACGGGTTGATATCCAGCGAACGCACTTCGATATACTCGATGCCGCCGCGCAGCAGCGCATCCGACGGCGATTCTCCGTCACGCGTCACGCGCTTTGGACGAATCGGCGCATAGAGTTCGTTTTCAATTTGCAGCACGTTGGTGTTGAGCTGCAGGTGCTTGCCGTCCTTCATCAAACCAATCTGAGCGTACTCTTCTGACGGGGTTTTAATCGCCCGCTTCAGCGCATCGACATAGGTGTTCAGATCGTTGAAGGTAATGCCCAGATTGCTCTGCGACTTGTTGGTGTAACCCAGATCGCTCAGGCGTAATGACGTGGCATACGGCAGGTAATACATGCCGCATTCGGTTTTCTCAAACGGCAACGCGCTCTCTTTGCCCTGCAGGAATGAAGAGCAAATAGCCGGAGAAGCACCGAACAAATAAGGGATAACCCAACCAAAGCGGTAATAGTTGCGGATCAGGCGGAAATAACCGGCAGAAATGGCCTCTTTGCCACTTTCTGCGTCCTGTACGCCGCATTTTGCCTGCCAAAAAGCCATCGGCAGGGAGAAATTGTAATGCACGCCGGAGATGGTCTGCATCAGCGCGCCATAACGATTTTTCAGCCCTTCGCGGTACAGCGTTTTAAAGCGCCCCGCATTAGAAGAACCGTACTGGGCCAGCTCGATGTTCTGGCCGTCGTCGATGTAGCACGGCATACTTAGCGGCCACATACGTTCCTCGCCCAGTTCACGCGCCGTGTGGCGATGAATGTCACGCAGGAAGGTCAGCATATGGTCAATGTCACCATCAACCGGGGTAATAAATTCCAGGAGGGCTTCGGCGAAGTCCGTGGTAATCCATTTATGTGTAAACGCTGAGCCAAGGCTTTCAGGATGCCCGGTGGTGGCTAAATCGCCTTCTGGCGTCACGCGCAGCGTTTCACGCTCAAGACCACGGCAAATGCCTTTTACTGCTTCAGGGTGTTTTTCCAGCCAGGCCAAAGCCTGTGATACGTCCGGGATCAAATTGACCTCCCGCCTGTCGAATTTATTTTAATAAGCATAATTGTTTTCGCCGGTGATGAAGACTCATCCCACGCAATTAGTGCCACCACGCCATGCCTTGTACCGTTGCAGCCGCGACAACGATGTAGCGTAGCGCTTTGCCAAGGCATAAAAAGAATATCACCGGCCCCCAGCTCAGGCGTAACCACCCGGCCAGCAGGCATAACAGATCGCCTATCAGCGGCATCCAGCTCAGTAACAACGTCGCTGGGCCAAAACGAGTCAACCAGTCGGTCGCTTTCCCCTGCCAGCGCGATTGTATACGCTGCGGGAAAAAGCGCCCCAGAATAACGTTAGTCATACCGCCAAGGCTATTACCGATTGTTGCTATTATCACAAGAACCGATACCGGGCCGCTACCGGCAACCAGAAGCGCTACAAGTACCGCTTCTGAGCTCCCCGGCAGCAGCGTCGCGCTCAGGAAACTGCTGGTGAACAATGAAAGGAGCGATAGCGTGTCGCTCACAGTAAGCGCACGTCCACAACATCCATTCCCGCGCTACGCGCCGCCTGAAGACCAAAATCAGCATCTTCAAATACCACACATTTTTCCGGCGCCACGCCCATCAATTCGGCGCAGCGTAAGAAGGTATCAGGTGCTGGCTTATGGTGTTTAACATGATCTGCTGCCACGACCGCCGCAAAATACTGACGTAAACCAAGATGCTTAAGCAGCGCTTCTGCAATATCGCTTTCGCTACCTGTGCCGACCGACATCGGACGGCGGCCATGCCAGGCTTTCACCACTTCAATCAGCGGCAGCGGACGCACGGTATCAAGCAGCATGGCTCGAACGGCAACAGTTTTTTCAGCCGCCAGACTGTGGGGATCGAGATCGGCATTGTGGCTTTCGATAATTGCAGCAGCAATTTTCCAGCTTGGCGCGCCATTCAGGGCAACCATCGCCTGCTCGTCGAAGCTCATGCCATAGCGGCCAAGGGTTTCGTGCCAGGCTTTACGGTGAGTCGGCTCCGTATCAAGGATCGTGCCGTCCATATCAAAGATTAAACCGTCATAGCGATCGTACATCTCACCCTCACTTCACTGAATGTCGAGGCGGTACTTTAGCGTAAATGGCTGAAATTGTCGCTGTCTGCGGGTAGAGGCGATATTGCGAATAAGGAGTATGAAAAGCTGAACGGTATGTTTGTAACAGGGGAATTTAAATGAAGTTTGAAGGGGTGGGTCGTGCTGGTGAGAAAGTAACTTTCTCTTTCACACCGTCATCGCTAATGATGAGGAAGAAAATGGTGCATCCGGGAGGATTCGAACCTCCGACCGCTCGGTTCGTAGCCGAGTACTCTATCCAGCTGAGCTACGGATGCATCGGGATTACTGCTTTTACTGCTGACTCAGTGTCGCTCATCATGCCGCAACACTGATGAAGATGGTGCATCCGGGAGGATGACTCACCGAAGGTTCGCCCTAAAGGGCCGTTGCTGAAGCAACGTTATCCTCCCAGGTGCTTGCGGAGAAAGTAACTTTCTCTTTCACACCGTCATCGCTAATGATGAGGAAGAATATGGTGCATCCGGGAGGATTCG